>DATNNX010000271.1:0-2808 GCA_035601615.1 Xanthobacteraceae bacterium | reverse complement strand
GCGTCCGGTCACGCGCAACATCCGGCGATGGGTGCGCCCGCACGCACACGGCTCCTCGACCAGCCGGGTAATGTCGCGCGTGCGATAGCGCAGCATCGGCAGCGCCTCTTTCGTGAGCGTGGTGAGAACCAGCTCTCCGGCTTCCCCCAACGGCACCGGCTTGGCCGTCTCCGGATCGATGACCTCGCAGAGGAAATGATCCTCCCAGATGTGCAGGCCGTGCTGCGCCTGATGGCATTCGCTGGCGACGCCCGGCCCGATGATCTCCGACAGCCCATAGATATCCATGGCTTTGATGCCGAATTTTTCCTCGAGCTCGCGGCGCATCCCCTCGCTCCAGGGCTCGGCGCCGAAGCATCCGTAGCGCAGGGGGAGCTTGCCCAAGTCGACGCCCATGGCGCTCGCGACCTCGGCGATGTTGAGCGCATAGGACGGCGTCGCGCCCAAAACATGCGCGCCCAAATCCTGCATCAGCATCACCTGCCGCTCGGTGCCGCCGCCGGAGACGGGCACGGTGGTGAGCCCCAGCCGCTCGGCGCCGTAGTGAAACCCGAGCCCGCCGGTGAACAGTCCGTATCCGTAGGCATTGTGGAACACGTCGCCGGGCTTACCGCCCATGCACGCGATGCATCGCGCCATCAGATCCGACCACAGCTGGAGATCGCCCCGGGTATAGCCGACGACGGTCGGCTTGCCGGTGGTTCCCGAGGAGGCGTGCAGCCGCAGCACATCTTCGCGCGGCACTGCGAACAGGCCGAAGGGGAAATTGTCGCGCAGCTCCGATTTGACGGTGAAGGGAAAACGGACGATGTCGGCAAGCGTCTTGAGATCGTGTGGCTTGACGCCCGCGGCGTCGAGCTTGCGACGAAACGGCCCGACCTTGGCGTAGGCGCGAGCGATCATCGCTTTGAGCCGATCCAACTGCAACGCCTCGAGCTCCCCGCGCGGCATCGTCTCGGCCGCGCGATCGAACATGAACGTCTCGCTGCGCATCACGCTCGTCATGCGCTACCTCGATGCGCGGCGAGCCGTGCCGCCTTCTCCTTGAGCCGCTCAAAGGTCTTGGCTTTCTCGACCACGAACCGCACATGGGTGCCGGCGCCGACGTCGTCGAGTTCGTCCTTGACCGCGACCTCGAACGATACCTTCCGTCGGTCGACGGCAACGACGCGCACCGTGATCTCGACCGTCATCCCCATCAAGGTCGGCGCAAGATGTTTCACGGCCACTTCCATCCCGACCGAATCCTCCCCCGCATCCGCGTGCTCCAGGATCAGGTCGCGGCAGGTATATTCGATGTCGCGGATCATCGCCGGCGTGGCATAAGTGCGCGCCTCCTCGCCCATGAAGCCGATGGTGCGCTCAGGGCCGATTGTGATCCGGTTGACGCGGGAGGCGCCCGGACGAAGGCTTGGCTTCATAGGTCTGCTCCGAAGGGGACATTGGCGGAAGGATTGAAATCGGTTGTTGCCGCTCGCGCAAGCTGCGAGGAGGGCTGCAGATTCTCAGTCGATCTCTCCGGCGTCATTCCGGGTCCCGAGCGAAGCGAGGGAGCCCGGAATCCATAACCACACTTCGTGACTATGGATTCCGGGCTCGCACCACCCAAGTCGGCCTTGGCCGACTTGGGCACTTAAACTGCCGATCTCGGGTAAACCCGAGATCGGTGGCGCGCCCCGGAATGACCATTGGGGCGTTCGAGGTCAATCGGTTTAGTTGAGGACAATCGGAACCGGAGGATTGAGGTGTGCGCGGTGGAACATTAGATTTTCGGCCGCATTGACTCGTGTCCAGCCGTTCCACATCACCCATGATCAGCCCCGCTAAGCTCGCGCCCTACGCGCACCATACCTTGTCCGAGGCCATCATTCCCGAGCTGCCGGGCTATTACCGCGGCAAGGTGCGCGAGAACTATGATCTGCGAAACGGCGCGCGCATCCTCGTCGCCACGGATCGGGTGAGCGCCTTCGACCGTAACCTCGCGGTGATTCCGCTCAAGGGCCAGGTGCTGACGCAGACCGCGCGTTTCTGGTTCGAGGCGACCCAAGCGATCTGCCCCAACCACGTCATCGAATATCCCGATCCCAACGTGCTGGTGAGCAAGCGCCTGAGCATGATGCCGGTCGAGATCGTGGTGCGCGACTATCTCGCCGGCACCACGTCCACCTCCATCCTGCAAATGTACAAGAAAGGCGCGCGGGAGATGTATGGCCACCGTTTCGCGGACGGGCTGCGCGACAACCAGAAGCTCCCGCACACGATCATCACCCCCACGACCAAGGCGGAGCAGGGCGCCCACGATGCGCCGCTGAGCGCCGAGGAGATCGTGGCGCGCAAGCTCCTGACCGAAAGACAGTGGCGCGAGGTTTCGGAAAAGGCGTTGGCGCTCTTTGCCTGCGGCCGCGACAGGGCGGCGCAGCAGGGGCTGATCCTGGTCGACACCAAATATGAGTTCGGCTTCGACGCCAACGGGTCCATCGTTCTCGCCGACGAGGTTCATACGCCGGATAGCAGCCGCTATTGGCTCGCGGAGACCTATCCCGCGCGCTTTGCCGGCGGCGCGCCGCCCGATACGCTCGACAAGGATTTCATCCGGCGCTGGGTAGTGGGGCGCTGCGATCCATACGTCGATCCGATTCCCGAAATTCCGCAGGACGTGATCTTGCAGGCGGCGGCGACGTATATCGGCGTCTATGAAAAGGTCACGGGGCGGGAATTTGCGCTGCCCGACCTCTCCGTCCCCCCGCTCACGCGCGTGCGCGCAAACCTGCGCAAGTATTTCGAGAAGGCGGCGTAGAGGGAAGTTCG
>DATNNX010000270.1:0-2096 GCA_035601615.1 Xanthobacteraceae bacterium | reverse complement strand
AAGGCCGCGGAAACCAACCTCACCCGCGTCGAGGACGTGATCGGGCAATTGGCCGGACAGATCGACGGCCTGAAGAAGCAGGCGCGGCAGGCGATCCGCTACCGCGAAGTCGCGGCCAAGGTGCGCAAGGCCGAGGCCATGTTGTTCCATCTGCGCTGGCTGGAAGCCAATTCCGACGTGGCGGAAACCGCCCGTGTCCACGACCTCAGCGTCCGCGACATGGCCGAACGCACCCGTGAACAGGCCGAGGCAGCCCGGATTCAGGCGGTGCGTGCCTCCGAACTGCCGGCGTTGCGCGAGGCCGAGGCCCGCGCGGCGGCCGGATTGCAGCGGCTCACCAACGCGCGCGAAACGCTCGACCGCGAGGAAGAGCGCGCCAAGGACCGCGTCGCGGAGCTCGATCGCCGGCTGACGCAGTTTGCGGCTGATATCGCGCGCGAGCAGCAGCAGACCTCCGACGCCGAAGTGGCGCTGCAGCGGCTCGATGCCGAAGACTCCGAATTGAAAGACGAGATCAAGACCCGCGTCGAAAAGCGCAGCGGCGTCGATCAGCGCGTGTCCGAGGCCGAAACCACATTGGCCACCGCCGAGCGCCTGTTCGCTGAGCTGACCACCGTCCTTGCCGACCTCACCGCCAAACGCCACCAGCTTGAGGAAAGCGTGCGCAGCCATCGCGACCGCCTGGCGCGGCTCGATTCTGACATCGCCAATGTCGGGAACGAAGAGCAGAAGCTGGCCGAGGAAACCAGCGGATTGGGCGACCTCTCGGTACTCGCCGCTGCCGTGGAGACCGCGCAGCAGAGCCTTGCGCGGTCCGAAGCCGCGGCGCAGATGACCGAGACCGCTCACGCCGCCGCGCGGCAAAAGCTGGAAGCCGCCCGCGCGCCGCTCAACGAGGCCGACAAGCGCGTGCAGCGGCTCGAGACCGAAGCGCGCACCATCTCAAAGCTTGTCAATGGCGAGACCAAGAACCTGTGGCCGCCGATCATCGACGGCGTCACCGTCACCAAGGGCTATGAGAAGGCGCTCGGCGCCGTGCTCGGCGACGATCTCGACGCGCCCGTCGATCCCTCGGCGCCGATGCGCTGGACCGATGCCGGCGTGACCGAGGGCGACCCTGCCCTGCCCGATGGGGCCGACGCGCTCGCCGCCCATGTCGAGGCGCCCTCCGAGCTGGCGCGCCGCCTGGCGCAGATTGGTGTCGTTGCCAAAGAGCGCGGCGCCTCTCTGGTGTCGCAGCTCAAGACCGGCCAGCGGCTGGTATCGCTCGAAGGCGACGTCTGGCGCTGGGATGGCTTTGTCGCCGCCGCCCACGCCCCGACCGGTGCGGCGCGGCGTCTCGCCGAGCGCGCCCGCCTCGTTGACATTGAAAACGAGCTTGAGCAGGCCCGCATCGATGCCGCCGCCAAGCGTCAGGCCCTGGAAGCCGCCGAAACCGAGCTGAAGGCCGCATCATCAGCGGAAGCTGCCGCGCGCGATGCCTGGCGCGGCGCGCAACGCGAAGCCGATGCCGCGC
This sequence comes from Xanthobacteraceae bacterium, assembly GCA_035601615.1. Classification (GTDB taxonomy): domain Bacteria; phylum Pseudomonadota; class Alphaproteobacteria; order Rhizobiales; family Xanthobacteraceae; genus VAZQ01. The sequence goes on along the minus strand of DATNNX010000270.1, from coordinate 580 downwards.
GTGAACGCCACGCCAATGCCGAGCGCGAGATCAATCGCCACGCCGCGCGCAAGTCGGCGCTGGCCGAAGCCCATAGCCGCCTCGACGCTGATCGCGCCGAAGCCCACAGCGCGCATGAGAGCGCCGTAGCGGCGCTGGCCGAATTGCCGCCGAGCCTCGATACCGAAACGAGGCTCGCCGCCGTTCGCACCGACATCGACGGCCATCGCCGCCTCGCTGCCCAAGTGCGGGCCGAAGCCCAGGCGCTGGCGCGCGAGGCCGAACTCGCCGACCGGCGGCTTCAGGCTATTTTGGCAGAGCGCAGCGAGTGGCAGAACCGCAAGGGAAGCGCGGCGTCGCAAATTGCCACCATTGAAGCCCGCATCAGTGAGGTCAAGGCTGAGCGCGCCGAACTCGACAATGCGCCCGCGATATTCGCGGAAAAGCGCCGCGCTCTGATCGGCGAAATCGAGGCGGCCGAAAACGCCCGCCGCGTTGCCGCCGATGCGCTTGCATCAGCCGAAAACCTGATGGCGGAAACCGACCGCGCCGCGAAAATTTCGCTGGAAGCGCTGTCGAGCGCCCGCGAAGCTTGTGCCCG
>DATNNX010000269.1:0-18835 GCA_035601615.1 Xanthobacteraceae bacterium | reverse complement strand
TCCCCTGCACAGCGCACTGTTTTGGTGACGATATCGGACATCGGTCTCGGAGCAATGGACTGGCGGGTCGACATCAGGCGACCTAAAGGACGATGCTCGGATTGCGCAAGTTGCGATCACAGTCGATCAGGTTGACTTGTCGAACCTGGATTTGCCAGCGCTCCGCGCTCTGCACGAAACGATGGCCGCACCAGCCCGACAAGAATCGCATCCCATCGACGCGGAACTCGCTGATCAGGAAATTGGAACGAACCATGCGCGCGAAACCTTCTGCCGTGGCGAATACTTCGACGTTGGAAATCATCCGCACAGTGCGGGATTTCGGCGCTTGCGACCAGGCATAGCCGGTGCGCAGGCGAAAGATGCGGTCTTCCATGCGCCGGCGATCGTCGAACGAGATGGCGATCTCGCGTCGAGGATCTCCGCCGCCGGGGGTTCCCGGCACCCAGTAAATGCATTCGGGCGCGTACATCGCCAGCCAATCATCGAAACGAAGCTCATCGAGCAGCCGCGCCTCGCGCTCAACCAGCAGCCGAAACTCATCGCGCACCTTGGAAGCTGCGATCGCTAGCTCCTCGCGTTGCCAATCCGTAAAGTCCTCCACCAGCTTGCGGTAGAGTTCGTTGTTGACGTAGTGGGAGCTAATTGCGGGATCGGGCGCGGGTTGCATCTTCACGCTCACGGCTCGCGTTGAACGACGAGCTTCGGCGTTGCCTTCATCAGTCGCTTCCATTCCTTGATGTACTCGCGCATGAACACTTCGTCCGTCGCAGGTGCCGTAATGATGCCGTTCGCGTGCGTCTTCACGCGGCCGGGGAGGCCGAGTCCCCGATGCATATAGATCCACTCGTCCTCTCGGCACGCGAGCCCGCGTTGGATTTCCTCGAAATTCGCGAGGTCGTCGACCTCGCCGAAATTTGGGAACTGCTCCTGGGTGCGCATGCGCAACGCATTGATATCGTCGACGGCGCCCTCGAGCGTGCCGTCCTCGTCGATGACGGCCGTGCCGTACCAGGTGACATCGGTTTCGTCGACGGAAATGGGCTCGAACACCTGGATGTGGTTGCCTAAGAGCGAGAAGTTGGGAAAGACGTTGATGTTGACAGGCTCAGAGGAGGCGAGATCGAGAATGTCTTCCGCTTTGGCGCCGAACCGGCGGCGCAGCGCTTCCGCGTAATGTTCGCTGCCTGGCGCTGGACCCTCCACCGCCCACAATCCGCCCGCGCGTTTTTGGATGTTCGGCCGCTTGTCTTTGAAATGATGGCCGTTGCCCATATAGGCGATGTACATCGGCGCGGTGTCAGGCGAGTTCTTGTAGTAGGACATACCCCTATTCGCGACGTCGGCCTGGCGATTCTCCATCTCGAGTAGCGAGCGGTGCGAGAACACTACGTGATAGCCGTCGCCGGAATTGTCGTAGGCGAGCTTCCAATTGCCCTTGTACTTGAGCCGGTTTGCCTCGCACACCCGAATCCGTCCTTTCGGCTGCCGGTCGAGCCATTCATCGATCGGCGTGGTGATAGGCCCGAGATAGTCGAGGAGTGAGGGCGCATCAGGGTTGAGCGTTGCAAAGATGAAACCGCGATAGCTATCCACCCGCGGCACCTGCGCGACGTTGTACCTCGCATCGTTGAAGTCGCAGGCGTAGCCGTCGGGCCAAGGCACCGCGCGCAGCTTTCCCGTGTTGAGATAGCTCCAGCCGTGATACGGGCAAGTGAATATGCGCGCTGAACCCTTGTCCTTACGGCATAGGGTGGTGCCGCGATGCGCGCAACGATTGAACAGCGCACGGATCCTGCCAAGCGAGTCGCGCAACAGAATGATCGGCCGCAGCCCGAGCCGGACAGTGATGTAGTCGTCATTCGCCGGAATCTGACTCTCGTGGCCGAGATAGACCCACACTGCGCCGAAGATGTTCGTCATCTCCAAATTGAAGATGGTGGGGTCGGTGTAGATCAGCCGATGGACGCGGTCCTCCTGGACGAGCTCGTCCCAGTCGTAGAGGTCGGCGCTGTCGATCCGGGATGCGTTGAGCTTCTCCAGCATGCGTCGCCTCCACCGGCTTGCCGCCGCACCGTCCACTTTGCGAGCGGCATCATGCATCGGTCTAGAAAAAATCGAAATACTCGTTGTGCTCCCAGGCGGTCGGCTCGTCGCTCTCCCGTACCCCGGTCTCCTTGAGCCATTGGGCAAACCGGCCCGCCTCGTTGCGCTTGAGTTTGAGGTAATAATCGACAAATACGTCGCCGAGCTCGCCGCGAAACAACGGTTCGCGCTCGAGCGCGTCCAAGGCCGCGGGTAAGTTCGTGGGCAGCGGCGGAAGCTTGGCGTTATAGGGATCATCCTCGGGCGGTCCCGGATCGAGCCCATGTTCGATGCCGTCAAGTCCGGCCACGATCTGCGAAAGAATAAAGAGGTAGGGATTGGCCGCGGGCTCGCCGATCCGGTTCTCCAATCGCGTGGCTTGATCTCCCGGCGCGCCGAGCACGCGGACCATGACGCCGCGGTGGTCGTAACACCATGACGCCCGGTCGGGCGCGAGCGAGTTCAGCCGGAATCGCCGGTAGCCATTGACCGTCGGCGTCGCAAAAGCGGTCGAGGCCGCGGCATGTCGCAGTAATCCGCCGAGAAAGCTAAGGCCCAGCGGAGACAGATGTTGGCCCTCGCGGTCCGCCATGAACAGATTGCGCCCGCTCTTCGCTTCGACCAGCGACTGATGCAGGTGCCAACCGCTCGCGTAATAGCCTTTGAGTGCCGGACGGCACATGAATGTGGCGAAATACCCCATCCGGCGACAGATTTGCCGCGCCGCCGTGCGGAACAGCAGCGCATGGTCCGCGGCCTCCAGCGCAGGCCGCGCGGCAAAGGTGCATTCGAGCTGGCCTGGTCCCCACTCGTTCTCGATCGAGCGCAGCGGCAATCCGATTGTCTCGAAATGCTCGGCGAGCGCGGAGAGCACCGGCTGCATCAAATCCATGTTGGATTCGGAGTGGTAGGAAAAGCCCGGTTCTGCGGGAGCCGTCTTGATCGGCTGCCCCCGCGCGCCGGGAAACCCGATATTGTCCTCGCCAAGCTCCTCTTGGGACACGCGCAGCAGGTACCACTCGATTTCCAGCCCGACGCATAAGTCCATGCCCTTGTTGGCGAGCCGCTGTAGCTGTCTGCGCAGCAAATGCCGTGGCGAGAAATGAAACGGCACCCCGCTGTTGAAATATTCATCGCACAACACCCAGCCGGTCCGGGGCGCCCAGGGCAGCACGCGAAACGTGGACGGGTCGGGAACGATGGTAAGGTTGGGAGAGCCCGTCATTTCGTCGAGTCCCATCCCGCCGCCGCGCGTGAACGAGGCAAAGGTGCGGGAATTGGCGGAATCGAGCGTGGTGGTCGCGACGTTGATGTTGTAGCCGGTCTCAAGCGCGCCAAGGAAAGCCGGCACCGTGACTGCTTTGGCGCGCGCGGCGCCGTGCGGATCCGCCCAGGCAAGGCGCACGAGATTGAGATCGTCCTTCTCGAGCCTGCGCTTGAGCTCCTCGACTTGGCGTCGCTGCTCCCCGCTCCACAGATCGTGTCGTGCAACAAATGCGGACTTTTTCAACTGCATCATTCCGTGCCACCGCAGAGACCCGCAATGTAGATGATGGCGCCATGGCGATCTAGATTCGAACACAGCACTGCGAGCCGGCCGGCATTGACGCAGGGGGCGCCTGCCGATTTGATCCTCCCGTGTCAGCACAACGGGTGTGAAGCATGCGAATCCGCGCGCCGAAGGATTTTTGGTCGGGCGTGATGTTCTGCGGTTTCGCCGCGACCGCCCTCTCCGCTGCGCGCGGGTATTCCTTGGGAAGTGCCGGCAGGATGGGCCCAGGCTATTTCCCGTTGCTACTCGCGAGCCTGCTTGGCGCGCTCGGAGCGGTACTCATCGGGCGCTCGATCCTCATTGGCGGTGAGCCGGTCGCGCGCTTCCACGTGTTGCCGCTGGCGGTGATTGCGACTGCGATAAGCCTGTTCGGCGTTCTCATCGAGCCCCTCGGGCTCGTCGTTTCGCTCGCCGTACTGACCGTGATGTCGGCCTGGGTCGGCGCGCAGTTTCGGTTAGCCGAGACGCTGGCATTGGCGGCCGCGCTGATACTCTTTTGCGTCGGTGTTTTTGTCTATGTGCTCGGCCTTCCGCTCAATCTCTGGCCGAGCCTGTAGAATGGACGTAATCGCGAATCTCGGCCTGGGATTTGCCGTCGCGCTGACCATCCAGAACATCGCTTACTGCTTCATTGGCGCACTGCTCGGAGCCCTTATCGGTGTATTGCCGGGCATCGGCCCGGTCACCACAGTGGCCATGCTGCTGCCGATCTCGTTCACCCTGCCGCCGGAATCCGCGATGATCTTGCTCGCCGGCATCTATTACGGCGCCCAGTATGGCGGCTCGACAACGGCCATCCTGGTCAATATCCCGGGTGAGGCCTCATCCGTCGTCACGACAATCGACGGTCATGCGATGGCGCGGCAGGGGCGGGCGGGGCCGGCGCTGGGCATTGCTGCGCTAGGTTCTTTCTTCGCCGGTTGCGCCGCGACGCTGCTAATCGCGCTTGCGGCGCCCCCGCTCGCGACCATCGCATTACAATTCGGCCCGGCCGAATATTTCTCGTTAATGGTCTGCGGCTTGATCGCAGCGGTCGTTCTGGCGCGGGGATCGCTGCTCAAAGCGATCGCGATGGTGGTGCTCGGGTTATTGCTCGGCCTCGTCGGGACCGACGTCAATTCGGGCGCGCGACGTTTCAATCTCGGCATGACGGGTCTTGCCGACGGGATCGAGTTCGTAGCGATCTCGATGGCGATCTATGGGATCGCCGAGGTTGTCTATAACCTTGAGCAGAAGCAGGCGGCGAAAATGGTCACCGGCGCGTTGGGCCGCGTGTGGCCAAGCTTCGCCGATATCAAGCAGTGCGCGGGCTCGATCCTGCGCGGCACCGGTCTCGGCGCGGTTCTCGGCGTGCTGCCCGGCGGCGGCGCGCTGCTGGCATCCTTCGCGGCCTACACGGTGGAGAAGAAAGTCGCGAGCGCCCCGCGGCAATTCGGCAACGGCGATATCAGGGGCGTCGCGGCGCCAGAATCCGCCAACAATGCCGGCGCGCAGACGTCGTTCATCCCGATGCTGACGCTGGGCATCCCTGGCAACCCGACCATGGCGATGATGATGGGCGCGCTGATGATTCACGGCATTGCGCCGGGTCCGCGCGTGATGACGGATCGTCCGGAATTGTTCTGGGGGCTGATCGCCAGCATGTGGCTCGGTAATCTCATGCTGGTGGTGTTGAATCTTCCGATGGTCGGTATGTGGGTGCGATTGCTGCGCGTGCCTTATCGGCTGCTCTATCCCGCCATTATCGTGTTCTGCTGCATCGGCGCCTATACCATCAACAACAAAGCGTTCGACGTCTTCGTGATGGCATTCTTCGCGATCTTCGGGTACGTGGCGCTCAAGCTCGACTGCGAGCCGGCGCCGCTCATTCTCGGCTTCGTGCTAGGGCCGATGATGGAGGAAAACCTTCGCCGAGCCCTTCTGATCTCGCGCGGCGATCCGATGGTTTTCCTGCAGGAGCCGATCAGCCTCGCCTTCCTCGTGTTGGCAGCGGCGCTTTTGGTTGTGATCACGGTGCCGGCCATTCGGCTCAGGCGCGAAGAGGCGCTCAAGGAGTAGCCTGGGATCGCTTGAACAATGAGATGATCCAGCCCCAGAGCGCCTTCGCGAGCAGCGCAAGGCCTGAAATCGGCTTTGCCGTCGCGGCCGGATCGGCATTTGCCGCTGTGGGAGGCGATGGTTGAGTTGGGGACGGCTGTGTCGCTCCGGGTGCCGTGGACCGCTCCTGCGCAAGCTGCTCCCTTAGTCGCTTGGCGAACTCATTCATGAGCTGTGCAGCGGTTGCCTGGATAATGCCGACGCCGCGGCCGTACTGCGCCACCGCGCCGGATAGTGCGAGGTTGGTGTGCACGAGCACTTTGGAGCCACCGCCCGCCGGCTCAAGCCGGAAAACCGAAGCTGCATTGACGCCGCCGCGCCCCTTCGCGTCGGTGCCCTGCGCCGCAACGCGCGCCGTGTAGGCCTGGCCATCGATCTGCTCGAACTTGACGATCCCCGCGAAAGTCAACGCCACCGGGCCGAGCCGCACGCCGATTTTCCCTTTGTAGGTATTCAGGTCGAGCACCTCGGTCAGCTCAGCACCCGGCATGCACGGCGCGATCCGATTAATGTCGAGCAATACCTTCCACGCCTCGGCCGGTGGCAGCGGCACTTCGAATGAATTGTCGAATTCCATGTGAGCTCAATTCTTGCCTGCGCGCGCGGCCGAGGCGCCGGCGATCCGGCCGAATACGGCCCCCGAAGTGAGGCCGGAGCCGCCCGGATAATTGAAATAGAACAATCCGCCGACCAGCTCGCCGGCGGCATAGAGGCCGCGGATCGGTTGGTAGTCGGTGTTGAGCACTTCCCCCTTGGCCGTGATGCGCACGCCGCCGAACGTAAAGGTGAGGCCGCACGTCACCGCATAACCTTCGAATGGTGGCTGGTCGATGGTATTCGCCCAATTGCTCTTGTTGATCGCGAGCCTTTCCGTGCGGCGGCCGTCCTTGATGTTCGGATTGAACGCAATGTCCCGGCGCACCGCCTTGTTGTATTCGGTGATGGTTTTGAGGAATTGCTCCGCGTTAACGCCGTCCAGTTTGTGCGCGAATTCTTCGATCGTGTTGGCGGCCACTTTTGTGATCTGCCGGATCTTGTATTCGTCGCGCTGCAGATGCTTCACCTTCTGATCGAAAATCTGCCATGCGAATTGTCCGGGCTGCTCCAGCACGACGCGCCCGTATTTGGCGTAGGTATAGTTGCGGAAGTCGGCGCCTTCGTCCACGAAGCGCTTGCCGGTGGCATTGACGAGAATGGCGAACGGGTAGGAGTGTTTCTGAAACTGGTCGCCGACCGCGAGATCGCCGAACTCCGGCGCGTTCATCTCCCATTGCACCGCGTGGCAGCCAGACCAGTTGCCGCAAGGACTCGCGCCGATTTCGAGGGCCATGCGGATGCCGTCACCGGTATTAAACCGCGTGCCGCGCACCTTCGCCAGGTCCCAGCCGGGTCCTAGATAGCGCGTGCGCCACTCCGAATTGGACTCGAAACCGCCGCACGCGAGCACGACCGATTTGCTGCGCAGTTCGTTTTCGACGCCGTCCTGTCGGATGCGCACCCCGCCCACCCGCACGCCGTCATAGAGGAGGCTCAACGCGCGCGTGCTGTAACGAATTTCGATACCGCGTTTGGTAGCGGCGTCGGTGAGCATCTTGATCAGGCCAGGGCCGCCCCCGACCGCTTCAACGGTCAGTCCGCCCCAGAATTTGAACTTGCCCTCGATCTTAAAGGCTTGACGGCCGTAGATCGGGATGAAGCGTATGCCCTTGTCGCGCATCCAGCAGAACGTATCGAAGCTTCTGGTCACCAGCAGCTCGACCAAATCGGGATCGGCGCGATTTTGTGTCACCCGCGCCATATCGTCGAAAAATTGCTCGCGCGTATATGTGCCGAAGTCGGTGGTGGCGATCTCCTGCTCGGTCAGATCCGGGACCAGCCTCTTGATGTCGTCCACCCCGTTGTAGACCACACGCACCGACCCCGCGGTGAACCGGCTGTTGCCACCAGTCTCCTCCTCGGGCGCGGCCTCGAGCATCAGCACGGAGGCGCCTTGCTCCTGCGCCGCGAGTGCCGCACAGAAGGCGGCATTGCCCGCGCCCACGACGATGACGTCGGCTTGCGATGTGGCCATTTAGCCTCTCACACGGCGCTTACGGCCCCCCTCCGCAAGCTGAGATCTCAATCGGATACGACTTTCCATTCGATCGTTTCTCCACCGCGATAGATGAGCGCCTTCTCATCCGGCCCTTCGACCTTGATCTCCTGCGGCGCAGTCCATGGGAACTTTTCCAGCGTGATTGTCGTTTCATTCACCGGCAGGCGATAGTGCCTGGGACCGTTGAGCGACGCAAAGGCTTCGAGCTTGTCGAGCGCGCCTTCCTCCTCGAACACTTTGGCGTAGGTCTCGATCGCAACCGGCGCATTGAAAACCCCAGGGATACCGTTCACCGCGACCTTCTTCGCCACCGGATGGGGTGCGGAATCGGTCCCGAGAAAATAGCAGGCTTCGCCCGACGTCGCCGCCTTGCGCAGTGCCGCCCGGTCTTTCGCCGTTTTGATAACGGGCATGCAATACATGTAGGGCTTGAGCCCCCATCCGAGCCAATCCGTGCGGGTCAGGACGAGATGGTAGGGCGTGATCGTCCCGCCGACCTGCGGCGCGGCGCTACGCACGAAATCGGCGCCGTCCTTCGACGATAGGTGCTCCAGCGTAAAGCGCAACGCGGGGAACTGCCTCGTCCATTTGGTGAGATAGCGCTCGATGAACATGGCTTCGCGGTCGAAAATGTCGACCTCCGGGTCGACGTCCTCGCCGTGCATCAAGAACGGCATGCCGATTTTTTCCATGCGCTCCAAGACCGGCATGATGTTGCGATAGTCGGTCACCCCCGCGGCCGAATACGTGGTGGCGTGAGCGGGATAGAGCTTGACCGCCGTGAACACCCCCTCCTTGAAGCCGCGTTCGACATCGTCGGGGTCGGTGTCGTCGGTGAGATAACACGTCATCAGCGGCTTGAAGCTCGAGCCCACCGGCAGTGCGGCCATCACCCGCTCGCGATAGGCGATGGCATCCTTGGTGATCATGACCGGCGGCACGAGGTTGGGCATCAGGATGGCGCGACCGAAATGTGTTGCCGTGAACGGCATCACCGCGTTGAGCATGGCCCCGTCGCGCACGTGCAGGTGCCAGTCGTCGGGCTTGCGAATGGTGATGCGGGTGGTCATTTCAAGCGTCCGAGCGATTGATCTCGGCTCGAGCAGCTTCGATCAGCCAATAGGCGCTGCGGCCGCGGCATAGGTCTCGCGTGGCGCTTCGTCGATCATCGCGCCGGTGAGATCGGCGACACGGGCAAAGCCGCGCTTGGCGCACCACTCTTGCAGGCCGTCGATGATTGCGATGATGCCCGACGGATTGCGGAAAATGAGATAGCCGATCATGACCGCGCTGGCGCCAGCGAGCATGTATTCGACCACGTCCTCAACCTTGACGATGCCGCCGCAACCGATGATCGGAATCTTCACCGCCTTGGTACACTGATAGACCATCCGCACGATGATCGGCTTGATGCCGGGGCCGGAGAGACCGCCGAATTTGTTGCCGATCGCCGGGCGGAACGTGTCGACGTCGACCTTGAGCCCCAGAATCGTGTTGGACACCACCAGCGCGTCGGCTCCCGCCGCTTCGGCCGCCTTGGCGATGGCGACGACGTCGCCGGCATTGGGCGAGAGTTTGCACCAGATCGGCTTGTCCGTCGTCTGACGGATGCGGCGCATGACATTGAACGTGTGCTCCTCGTGCAGCGCGAAATTGCCTCCCTTCGGATCGCGCGTTGGGCACGAGATGTTGACCTCCAGGACATCGATGGCGGACGTACTGACGTCGCGCGCCATGGCCTCGAAATCCTCGGTGGTCGTCGCCGAGATCGAGCCGACGAGCGGCGGCGCAAAGCGTTTATAGTCCGGCACCTGGTGGCTCAGGAAATATTCGATGCCCTTCGTCGGCAGGCCGATGGAGTTGATCATGCCGCCTTCGACCTCGGACACGCGTGGTGGGGGATTGCCCGCGCGAAACTCGCGCGACACGGTCTTTGCGACCAGCGCGCCCAACCGGTTCAAGTCGATTACCTGCGCAAGATCGGTCGAGAAGCATCCTGAGGCCGGCATTATCGGGTTCTTGAGCGTCACGTTCCCGATCTTCACGCTCATGTCTACCATCCGACCGCCTCCTGTAGATCGAATACGGGCCCGTCTATGCACACGCGGCGAAGCTCCTTCTTGCCGTGGACTTCGAAGGTGCGCACGCACACGTAGCAGGGGCCGAGGCCGCAGGCCATCACCTGTTCCATGGCGACCTGGCCGGGAATGCCGTGCGTCTTGCCGACGCTCTTCATCAATTGAAGGAGCCGGTTCGAGCCGCAGGTATAGAACGCGTCGGCTTTGCCTTGCGCGATCAGCCGGTCCAGGATTACCTCCACGTGCTCAACCGCGCTGGTTCCGTCAGTGTCGAGCACCGCGATGACGTCGCCGACGCTGCCGAAGAGATCGTCCGCCATCACGAATTCCGCGCTGCGGGCGCTCAGGATCGCGGTGACGCCGATGCCGCATTCGCCGGCGAGCTGGGAAATCGGCGCCAAGGTGGCAAGCCCGACCCCGCGGCCCAGGACCACGATGTGTTTCCAGGCGCGATCAATGGTGAAGCCGACGCCCAGCGGCCCAACCATGTTGAGTTCATCTCCCGGCGCAAGCGTCGCCAGTCCAAACGTTCCGCGGCCGACGCACTTATAGAGAAACTCGATGCGGCGGTTCTCCCGGTCGATGCGATAAACGCTCTGCGGGCGGCGCAGCCACAGTTCCGCGGCATCCGGCGAAGGACACAACAGATTGAAGAACTGGCCGGGTTTGACCGCGAGCGCCTTGGGCGAGGCGTCCACGACCAGATGCTTGTATTCCGAATTGATCCAATCGTGCGAGACGACAGGACACAGCGATTCCTCGGCCGGTATATGCGTTTCGGCAGGTGCGGGCGCGCTTTTGCCTACCACGTACGGTGCCGATGCGAACGGCCGGTGCGCCATAACGAAGTCCCGCCTCGAAGCCCCTCGAGATTGCCGCTAGCTACTCCGCGCGCTGCGCGAAAATCAACATGTTTTCGGTCAACCAATTTTCGGAGGATTTGCCTGCGATTGCGCCGCTTGCGCCCGCAGCCGCTTCGCTGCGTCCAGCGTGGCGATGACGATGTTCTGATAGCCGGTGCAACGGCAGAGATTCCCGGAAATGGCGACCCGCACCTCTTGCTCGGTCGGATCCGGATTGTCGCGCAGGAACTCGATCAGCGTCGTCAGAATCCCCGGCGTGCAGAAGCCACACTGAAGACCGTGGTGTTCATGGAAGGCCTGCTGCAAGGGGTGCAGCTCATCGGCTGAGGGCGCAATGCCTTCGATAGTGAGGATATCGTGGCCGTCTGCCTGCACCGCAAGCATCAGGCAGGAGCGCGCCGAGCGGTCATCGAACAGGATGGTGCACGCGCCGCAGACGCCGTGCTCGCAGCCGAGGTGCGTGCCGGTGAGACCAAGCTGATGGCGGATGAAATCCGCGAGAGTGACGCGGACCTCGACCTCTTCCTCGTACCGCTTGCCGTTGACGGTCAGGCTAATTTTGCGGCTCTCTCCCATCGTCGGTTCCTAGTGTTGGCGCCCGTGCGCGTCGAGCAAACGGGCGTGCGCCTTCTCCAAAGCCCGCCGCGACAGCACCGCCGCTAAGTGCTGGCGATAAGAGGCCGGTGCGTGCACGTCATCGATGGCGTCGAGCTTACGGCAGCTCTCGCAGGCATCGCGGAAGAGCGTGCCTGCCGGCAATTGCCCCACGATTGCCTGCTCGACATCGCGGGCGCGGCGTGGCGCGGTTCCCAGGCCGCCGATGGTCACCGAGGCGCGCGTGATCTTGCCGGAGGCATCGCCCTCGATCAAAACGGCCGCGGAGGTGATGGCGAAGTCGCCATGCCGGCGCGAAAATTCGACGAAGGCATAGCCGTGTTTGGCGGCCCATTGCGGGTAGCGCACGCCGACGACGAGCTCGTTCGGTTCGATTGCGGGTGTCATATATGCAACAGGAAAATCGGCGAACGGGACCTCACGTTGCCCCTTCGGACCGACGACCGTGACGGTCGCGTCATAGCCCAATGCGAGGGACACCAGTTCCGCCGCCGGATCGAGATGGCATAGCGAGCCGCCGATCGTACCCCGGTTGCGGGTCTGCCGGTGCCCTACCTGCAGCAGCGCTTCGTGGATGATCGGCCAGCGCGCGCGCACCGCGTCGGAAAATTCGAGATCGCATTGGCGCGTCATGGCGCCGATTTCAAGCGTACCTTGCATCTCACGGATATAGGACAAGCCTTCAACACGGTTGAGATCGACGATGTGGTCGGGCAGCACGAAGCGCATGTTGAGCATGGGCATCAACGACTGGCCGCCCGCAAGCAGCTTGGCGTTTTCGAGGCTAGCGAGCAGCCCGATGGTCTCGCTGACCGTTTTCGGATCGTGATAGCGAAAGGGTGGCGGCTTCATCTTTGGCGCATAGGTCTCCTTGGACGCGGCTTCTTTACATACACCACCAACTGTGCCTCAATCCAAAAAAATCAGTTTCCCGCATATGCGACGAGCGGTGATCGTTCTGCCTCGCTTCGACGGCCGCCGCCGTATCCGCGGTGAGGAACGATGAAGCCCGCGCGTTTTAGATATCACGCCCCCAAGACGATCGAAGAAGCAGTCGATACGCTGGCAGAGGTTGCCGCCGACGATGGGCGCGTGCTTGCCGGGGGACAGAGCCTGGTGCCGATCATGGCGTTTCGTCTGGCGCGCCCGGCGCATCTTGTGGACATCAACGGCGTGGATGCGCTGCGGCGATTAGCGGTCGACGGGGAACGGCTTTGCATCGGTGCGGGCGTGCGCCATGCAACTTTCCATAAGCCGGTGGTGGATGGGCCGCTCGGCCGGCTCCTGGCCGCGGTGGTGCGTCACATCGCCCACTATCCAATTCGCACCCGCGGCACGTTCTGCGGCAGCATCGCGCATGCCGACCCGGCCGCCGAGTGGTGTCTCGTTGCCGCCGCGCTCGAAGCGGAGATGGTGGCTAGAAGCGCGGGGGGCACGCGCATCATTCCGGCGCAGGACTTTTTCCGGGGGATCATGACAACCGCGCTCAACGAGGACGAGCTTTTGACCGAAGTGCGCCTGCCCATCCTGCCCGCCGATTCCCGTTTCGGATTCTACGAATTCAATCGCCGCGCCGGCGATTTTGCGCTCGCGATGGCGCTCGTGACGTTTCGCTTGCAGGATGGGGTGATTTGGGAGCCCCGGGTCGCCGTCGGCGGGGTCGAGCCGCAACCGCGACGCATGGTCGATGCCGAGCGGGCTCTCGCTGGACGTGCGGCCGAGCGCGCGGCTTTCGAGGCCGCCGCCGCCGCGGTGGCGTCCGCAGTCGACCCGCTCGAAGACGCCGTAACCAGCGCAACGTATCGCCGCGACCTCGCCCGCACCGTCACGCGCCGCGCACTCGAACAGGCGGCCGCATGACCGTCACCGTCGACCCGGGGCTCCGGTCTCACCAATCGCAAGCGAGCGGCGGCAGCCAACACGGGGGCGCGACGGTACCGGCGACCACCAAGTGGATCGGGCGATCCGTCACGCGACTCGAGGATCCGCCGCTGGTTCGGGGGCGCGGCCGTTTTGCTGGTGACATCTCCTTTGCACATCAGCTGCACATGCGCATCGTTCGCGCCAACTATGCCCACGGCAAAATCGCCGCGATCGACACCGCGGCTGCGCGTGCGCTCCCTGGGGTCGTCGCGGTGTGGACCGCGGCCGATATTGCTGACGTGCCGCCGATCGACTTCCGCGAGGGACAAATTCCAGTGCTCGAGCCCTATCGTCAGCCGGTGCTCGCCACAGAGAAGGTGCGATATGTCGGCGAGCCCGTCGCTGCGGTTTTCGCCGATGATCCCTATGTGGCGGAAGACGCGGCCGAGCTTGTCTCACTCGAAATCGAGGAATTGCCGGTCTTGCTCGCCGCTGACGCCGAGCCTACCGAATTCTCCGCCGGCCGCAGCACCGAGGTGTCCGTTATCCGCCAGGGCTACGGCGACGTCGACGCGGTCCTGCGGGCCGCACCTAAGTTCGTTGAGCTCGAATTGGCGATCGGACGCCATTCCGGCGTGCCGCTGGAGGCGCGCGGCGCGATCGGGCGCTATGACGTGGCACGCGACATCCTCGAATTACACGGCGCCGCCAAGGTGCCGCACCGCAATCGCGAGCTGCTCGCGCGCATGCTTAAGCGCGCGCCGTCCTCGATCCACGTGCACGAATCCCACGTCGGAGGTGGCTTCGGCATCCGCGGGGAGCTCTATCCGGAAGACGTGCTGGTCTGTATTGCTGCAATGCGCCTCAACCGGCCGGTGAAATGGATCGAGGACCGGCGCGAGCATTTGATGGCCGCCAATCATTCGCGCCAGCAGATTCACCGACTGCGCGCCGCGGTCGACGATGAAGGGCGCATCCTCGCCATTGATGATCGCTATTTCCACGATCAGGGCGCCTATGTGCGCACCCACGCCGCGCGCGTCGTGCATATGACCGCCGGCATCCTGCCCGGTCCCTACCGGGTGCCGGCCTATCGCGCGGTCGGCCACTTTCGTCTCACGAACAAGACGCCGGCGGCCACCTACCGCGCGCCGGGCCGTTACGAGACGACTTTCGTTCGCGAGCGGCTGATCGATGCCATTGCGACCAAGCTCGGCATCGAGCCCAACGAGGTGCGACGGCGCAACGCGATTACGGTGGACGAGATGCCGTATCACCGGCCGCTCGAGGCCTTGGGGGAGGAGATCGAGTACGATTCTGGAGATTATGTCGGCTTGCTCGACAAGCTATTAGCTACGCTCGAGTGGGACAAGCGCAAGGTCGAGCTAGCGCGCCGCCGCGTTGGCGGCGAAGCGGTCGGAGCCGGATTTGCGATGTTCGTGGAAAAGAGCGGCTTGGGGCCCGCTGACGGCGTGAGAATCGAGGTCGACAGCTCGGGCGCGGTTGAGCTCATCACCGGAGGCGCCTCGCTTGGCCAAGGCTTCGAGACGGTGATGGCGCAAGTATGTGCCGAGATTTTGGGCATCGATTATCAGCGCGTCCGCGTAACCCACGGCCAGACCGATCGCATCGCCTATGGGATCGGAGCGCATGCGTCGCGCGCGACAGTGATGACGGCATCCGCTACCTTTGACGGCGCCGTCAAGCTACGCGCAAAAGCCATCGAGGCGGCGGCCTCACTGATGCAAGCGCATCCCGAGACACTCGACATCATCGACGGAAACGTGCGGCGCAAGGACGAGCCCGCCGGACCGTCGATGAGTCTGGGCGAGATTGCCGAGCATCTTGCCCCGACGTCGAAGACGCTCAGCGGCCGCGTGCCGGGCTTGTCTGCCGAAGGCTGGTTCCGGGTGAAGCACCAAGTCTACCCGTACGGCATCCACTTCGCGGTGGTGAAGGTCGATCCCGATACCGGCGGCGTTGAGGTCGAGGACTACGTCATCGCTTACGATATTGGGCGCGCGCTCAATCCGGCGCTGGTGAAAGGGCAAATCGTGGGTGGCTTTGCTCAAGGCTTTGGTGGGGCGCTGCTAGAGGAATTCACCTATAATGAGCGCGGCGATCCGCTCGCGACGACCTTTGCTGATTACCTCATGCCGACGGCCCGCGAGACTCCCGAAGTCCACGTCATCTTGCGTGAGGACTATACGAGCCCGCTCAATCCACTCGGCATCAAAGGGGCAGGCGAGAGCGGTATCACCGGGGTCGGTGCGGCGATTGCGTCCGCCATCGACGACGCCATCGGAATCCCGGGTGCGGTGACGCAGCTGCCGGTGACGCCGCAGCGGCTGAAGCAGATCTTGGACCGGCAGCATAACTCGTCTTCCCGCGTGCGGCCTGCGAGCTTAGATCGATCGAGCCGGTAAGCGAGGAGTGGCATATGCGGACCGTCGCCCAAGCCGCCAAGCGCTCCGCAACTAGCGCGCCCAAGTTGTCGAACCAGGACCTGCGCACCTGGATCGATGCGCTGCGCGCGGCGGGCGAGCTGCAGGAGATCAACGGTGCCGAGCGGGAGGCCGAAATCGGCGGAATCGTCGACCTCTACATGCGCAAGATGGGCAACCGCGCGGTGCTGTTCGACGACATTCCGGGCTATCCTCACGGGCACCGTATCCTTGCGAACATTCTGACCTCAGTGCGGCGCATCAATCTCACGGTTGGGATGCCGCTCGACGCTTCTGCGATCGAGCTCGTCTCCTATTGGCGCAAATACATGAAGGAGGCGCGCAGCTTTGCGCCAGTCAAAGTGAAATCCGGACCGCTGATGGAGAACGTCAGCAGCGGCAAAAACGTGAACATCGAGACAATCCCGACGCCGCGCTGGCACGAGCACGACGGCGGCTACTATATCGGCACGGGCTGCATGGTGATCATGAAGGATCCGGACACCGGCTGGATCAATTACGGCGCTTATCGCGTGCAATACCAGGGGCCGAACGTGGCCACCGTAATGTGTTCAAAAGGCAAGCATGGCGATTTGATCAAACGGCGCTATCACGAGCGCGGCGAGCCGTGTCCGATTGCGGTGGTGGCGGGCATGCATCCCGCCTTGTTCATGGTAGGGGGACTCGAGATTCCGTATGGAAAGAACGAATACGACGTCGCCGGCGGGCTGATCGGTGAGCCGGTCGAGGTGATGGAGGGGCCGGCCACTGGGCTGCCGATTCCAGCGCATGCGGAGATCGCTTTCGAGGGGTTCATCCATCCCGACGATCTGCTCGATGAAGGGCCGCTCGGGGAGTGGACCGGCTATTACGCGGGTGGCAGGAAAAAAGAGCCCGCGATCCGCATCGAGACTTTCATGCATCGCAATAATCCTATCCTGCTGGGCGCGGTCCCGGCGGTGCCACCCGACGACGATTCCTTCTACCGCGGCACCTACCGCTCCGGCGCGGTGTGGAATCAGCTCGAAGCGGCCGGCGTGCCGGAAGTGAAGGGCGTGTGGGCGCATGCGGCGGGCGGAAGCCGGCTGTGGCTCACGGTCTCAATCAAGCAGCAATATGCGGGCCACGCCAAGCAGGCGGGGCTGATCGCCTCGCAATGTCACGCCGGCGCCTACGCCAACCGCTTCGTCGTGGTGGTTGACGACGACATCGATCCCGCCGACATGGATCAAGTGGTGTGGGCGATGTGCACACGCTTCGATCCGCGCGAAGGGATGGAAACCTTGCGCGGCTGCTGGAGCACTGCGCTTGATCCGATGGCGTATGGCAGCGACGATCCCCGCAACGCGCGCGTCGTTATTGATGCATGCAAACCCTGGTCGCGACGCGACAGCTTCCCGCGCGTAGCGCGCGCGACGCAGGAACTCGTTGACCGCATCCGCACCAAATGGGCGCACGTGCTGCCACGCGGCTGAGCATGGCGTTCTTGCTTGGTCATGGCCTTGCCGCGTCCTCTCGAGAAGCGGGCCCTAGGTCAGGTTGCAGCGGCATCGGTGTTTGGATTGTGACCCATTGGAAAAGTCTGTATAAGCCGGGAGGTTATGTCAGGTTGTGGGGGTGCCATGCGTACGATCTCTGACTTCCTTGCACGGAAGGGCGTCGCATCCGCGTCGTTTCCGAGCCCTGCTTCCGCCAAAATTTTACCGGGCGGCGCCGAAGAGCGCAGCGAGCTGACCTTTGCCGATATTGGCGCCCGGATCGGTGAAGACGACGAGAAGCTGCGCAACCTTCTGATCGACACCGACCGTCGCATGGGTGCGCTCGATGATCTCAAAGAAGCCTTCCGGAACCTCGTCGAGCCAATCGGCTCGTCGCTGCGCGCGCTCGAGGAGGAGAAGACAGAGAATTTCGGTTTGCGCAATGCGCTCACAGAACTTCGCAGCAGTCACGAGAGCTTGCGCAGCGAATACGGCTTGCTCGAAAAACGCGCGGCCGAACTGGAAACCGCGGGCGAGGACCTGCGCCGGGAATTGGTCCTGGTGCAGCAGACGGCGCGTGGGCTCGAGGCAGACAAGACTGAACTTGCCAGCGAAAGCGTGGCTGCGCGCACGGAGATCGCCAATCTCGAGAGCCAATTGGCCCAGGAGGCGGCCAATGGACGAGCGCTGGGCGAGGCCAACCAGATTCTTGTCGATCACGCCGGTAATGCCGATAAGCGAATCGTGGAATTGCAGGCTGAGACTGCGCAGACGAGGGAAAAGCTCTTGCTGCTGGAGAATGACAGGCGCTCGCTGCAAACCGCGCTCGACCAGACCCTTGCAGAAAACTCTCGACTATCGCGCCGCTTGACCGAGAGCGAGAATGCGCTGACTGCCGCGCGTGCCCGGCTCGAGCAGATGGACATAAGTCTGGCGGCCACCGAGAACGAGCGCGCCACCCTCGCCACCGCGCGCGACGAGGCCAACGAGCGGCATCAATCGGAGAGCCGTGCATTGAATCTGCGGCTGGAGGCTTTGCGTTCGCGTGCGGCCACTGCGGAGAAACTGCTCTCGGAGGTGCGTCAGAGTCTGGTCGCGCGAACCGAGGAGATCCGGGGATTGGAGCGCAAGGCCGTGGATGCGACAATCGCCCGAAACGGCACCGAGAAGGTGGTCGAGCGGCTCACGGCCGCCCGCGATGCGCTCGATGGAAAAGCGCGTGAGCTCGAGCAATCGCGCGCCTCGCTCCAGGAGCGCAGCAACGGTCTCGCCGAAACGCTCAAGGCGCGCGAGAGCGCGCTCGCCCATGCCGAGCAGAAGATAAAGATGCTCAGCGACCGCATCGCCGAAATTGAGGTCGACGCCGGCGCCTATCGGGCCAAGGCCGAACGGCGCATCGAGGAGCTCAATGCGAATTTGCAGCGCGAGCGGATCGAACTCTCCGTCGCCCAAGGTGCGCTGGAAGCCACGCGTCGGGACTATGCTCGGCTGCAACGCGATATGTTGGCGGGGCGCTCGGCGCCGGTAACTGGTCCGACGCTCGAGGTGGTCTCGGACTCTAGCAAGGAGCCGCAGAGGACAAAAAACGGCAAAGGCGCCGGTGGCCGTAATGCGGGAGAAGCGGAGTCGGAGGGCGGCGGAGCGGAGCCCACGTCCGCCTGACAG
>DATNNX010000268.1:0-2530 GCA_035601615.1 Xanthobacteraceae bacterium | reverse complement strand
AGGCGCGGATCGACAGAAATCCAGTTCGCGCGATTGAGCTCGTTGCCTTCGAGCAGGTGCTGCAGCGACACCGGGTGCGCTTCCGCCGGATTGCCGGCCATGACCATGATGGTCTTGGAGTTGCGGATGTCGTTGTAGCTGTTGGTCATCGCGCCGTAGCCCCACGTGTTGGCTACGCCGGCGACCGTCGTCGAGTGGCAGATGCGCGCCTGATGGTCGACGTTGTTGGTGCCCCAGAACGCCGCGAACTTGCGGTAGAGATAGGCCCCTTCGTTGGAGAACTTGGCGGACCCGAGCCAATACACGGCGTCCGGCCCCGACTTCTCGCGGATAGCGAGAAGCTTGGCGCCGATCTCGTCGATCGCCTGGTCCCAGCTCACGCGGGTCCATTGCCCGTTGACGAGCTTCATCGGATATTTCAGGCGCCGGTCGCCGTGCACGAGTTCCCGCACCGAGGCACCCTTGGCGCAATGCGAGCCGCGGTTGAGCGGCGAGTCCCAGCCGGGCTCCTGGCCGATCCACACGCCGTTCGCCACTTCCCCAACGACGGTGCAGCCGACCGAACAATGCGTGCAGATGTTCTTGCGGATCGTGATCTGTGCTCCGGCAGGCGGCGGCGGACCGGCCTCTGCCTTGCGCACGCTGCCGAGCGGCAGCGCGCCGAGACCCGCGAGACTGCCGGCGATGAGCCCGGAGCGGCGCAGGAAGGCGCGGCGATCGAGACCGCTATCGGGTGATTGCAGTGCGCCGGCGAGGGCGCCGCGACGAACGTAACGTTGCGTTCTCTTGATCAGCACGGCTCCCTCCCTCAACTCGGGTACCGGTTGACACGATAGAAGGTTTGAACCTCCCGCGAGTTCGCCTGGTACCGAGACTTGCGCTTCTCATCGTTGCTCTCGCTGTCCGCGCGCGCGTCATTGGCCAGCGGTGTCCCGGCTGCGGCCGCGACGCTCGCGCCCGCACCAAGCCGGCGCAGGAATTCACGACGGCCGAGCGTCGCGCTGCGTTCTCGTTTCATTGCCGTCTCCTCCTATTCGTCGTCTGTTGCACAGATCGGGCGAGCCCGACCTGCGATGCCTGCGCGCTGCTCACGAGGGCAGTGCAAAGGCCTCCGTTTCGATCTCGATGAACACCCGGCCGAGCGCTCCTACGTGCCGGTAGAAGTCCGCAGCATCGGCCCGTTCCAGATCGGCGAAAAAGCGCCCGATCCAGGGCTTAAGGTGCTGCTCGAACAGTTCGCGCTCGGCGCCCTCGGGAGCGCCAAAGCGCCGGCTCGCCAGCCCGGCCATGATCTCGCACAGAATCGCCGCGTGATCCTCGGGCTCCGCCTGGCCGGCGGTTCGCTCGATGGCGAGCTTTTCAAGATGCGCGCGCAGCCGCGCGAGCGGTCGCTCGTGCAAGAAGCCGGTGAGATAGTAAGACGCGTAGGGCAAAAGCTCCCCGCGGCCGAGCCCGATGAAGAGGTCGAAATATTCGCGCTCGAGGCGCTCGACATTGGTCCGCTCCGCCGCCTCCGCGAGCGCGGCGTGTACCACTCCGAGCGGGCTGGGATCGCCGCGCAGCGAGGCGAGACGCTCCAGCAGCGCGCCGTCCGGAGCGCGTGTGAGCAAGACGGAGAGCAGCGCATATTCTTGTGCGCGCGCAGCGTCGATGTCCTCGAGATCGCCAACCATGGCGGGGTGCTCACCGTAGAGATCAGGCCTTAGAGTCGCGCGGCTCACGCCGGTCGCCGCCTCGACCGCGAGCACGCGCTCGGCGGGAACGCGCGACCAGTTCGAAATCGACGGTTGGGAAATACCGATTTTGCGCGCCAGCGCGCCGACGCCGCCGGCAACCCGGATCGCTCCCTCCACACCCAAATCCCGCATGGGGTTTTTTTCTTTTTATTTCAATTCGATTGTATGTACCGCCCGCGGCGAATGCCGGTCAATAGTCGCAGGCTATGAGTCCCCTTCCTCATTCGGGCAAAGCGCGCCCGTGCAGCCGTTTCGCAATCAATTGCTGGTCATCGGGGCTTCCAGAATCAGGTTGCGGCGCAATATCCGATTTGTTGCGCTGCGATACGGCGACGTCGTGTCGCTCATTGCGCTCCCGTGGCCGCTCTTCGGGTAGCGCCCCGCCGGTCGTATCAACCTGATCGTCCTGCTGTTCGGCGACCGCCTTGCCCGATGCGGTCCGTGCGTCAGGCGGCGAGGGCTGCCCCTCCCGCTCAGGCGAACCGGACGGATCCGCCGCCGCGCCTTCAATGCCGCGGCCTATCATTCGCGTGATCTGGCTTCGCAACTCATCCGTCATTTCGAGCGGGCCGAAGCCGGCAATCGCGCCCGGCGCATTGAAGTCCCACGCATTCTCCGAAAGCCCGATGAAATCGCGGATCTTTGGATCGGCGGCCCAAGCGCGACGAAGCGCCGCGCGGGTCAATTCGGCGGGCACACCAGGGGCGAGAAAGGCACGGATATCCGTATCGGCGGTGATTGTTTCGATCGGCGGAAGCTTTGTCAGGTCAAATGCAGCCTCGGACGACTCGGAC
>DATNNX010000267.1:0-36272 GCA_035601615.1 Xanthobacteraceae bacterium | reverse complement strand
CTCGTTCAGCATTTTACACAGCCCCTTCTCACTCCCATTTCAAACAGCCTTTGTCGTTCCCGCGGCGCGTTTTTTGCGCCCGGGGTTTGAAACTTTGGCTTCGCGCACCCGAATGAGGGGTGGCGGAGCGCCGAGATAACGCTCCGGTGCTCGGTGCACCGGCGGGGCGTGCCTTAACGCGGCACGCCAGGCGCTGATGAGGCGCCATGCGTCTCTCGGAGACGCTCGCCTCTCGGCGCTCCACCGTGGCGATTTTGGGCCGGGCGCCGCGCTTTTCCCTCGCCGGAATTGCTTCCGGATCGGTTACAGCGAGCTCCTCGCACACGGGTCGTAGTGCCCGCAGGGCGGGGTGCCGAACCTCCCGGGGCAAACGATTGCGAGTCGCCGCCGCGGGACGCCACTCCTCGCTCCGCCTTTAGGATCGCCTCTAGAAGCGCCCCTCAGAAGCGAGGATGTGAATATGTATTATGGGCGCAATACGCAGTCAAGCACAAACTGTGGAAAGAGATTGCTTCGATACGAATGCCGAGAAGGGCCTTTGAGCCAATGACTTAGCCGGGAGCGTACGATTTGGAGCACTGTCTCGCCCCTGCGCCGTCAATATCCAAGAAGCGAATCTTCACTCGAAGCGAATCTTTGCTCGCTGCCACAAAGCTAGGGGTTCTCCGACAACCGCGCCGAAGGGCGCGAAGGACTGCGCCCGACCGACAATCTACGTGCGCGAGGCGATCGAAATGGGGGCGCCATTCCCGGCGACCGGCGCTGATCAACATTACCGGCGACGGCTTGCTAACCTTGCCGCGTGGCCACCGCCATCGGATTTGAGTCGACGCGCTGATGAAGCCTGCCGCGTCTGCAAGCGACCACTTCGCTGCACCGTACTGCGCTGCGCCCGCAGACCCAAGATCGAGCCTTGGTCGCGATCAGCGCGTACCGGCTTTGCCCCTTGCGCGCGGGGCGTCGGGCGGCCAATTTAGCCGCAAAATTCTGGGTCCGGTGCATCCGCCGAGAACCTTTGATCAGGAGGAAACATGTCCATGAAACGCCGTGAATTTCTCAGAGTTGGCGCCGCCGGAATGGCCGCCTCGGCGGTGGCTGCGCCTGCCGTTGCGCAATCGATGCCGGAGGTCAAATGGCGACTGACGGCAAGTTGGCCGAAGTCGCTCGACACGCTGTATGGCGCCTGCGAAACGTTCGCCAAGCATGTATCCGAGGCGACGGACAACAAGTTTCAAATTCAAGTCTTCGCCGCAGGCGAGATCGTGCCTGCTTTGCAGGTCCTCGATGCCGTTCAAAACGGCACCGTCGAGATGGGCCACACGGCTATGTATTATTTTATCGGCAAGGATCCGACTTGGGCATTGTTCTGCGCCGTCCCGTTCGGCCTCAATACCCGCCAGCAGAATGCCTGGTTTTATGAAGGCGATGGCATGAAACTCATGAACGACTTCGCCAAGAAATCTAGCGTCTACTGTCTTGTCGGCGGCAATACCGGCGCGCAGATGGGCGGGTGGTTTCGCAAGGAGATCAAGACCGTCGAGGATTTCACGGGGCTTAAGTTCCGCATCGGCGGCTGGGCGGGCAAGACGCTTCAGAAGCTCGGCGTCGTGCCCCAGCAAATTGCCGGCGGCGACATTTATCCAGCGCTGGAGAAAGGCACCATCGATGCGGCCGAATGGGTGGGCCCTTATGATGACGAGAAACTCGGCTTCAACAAAGTCGCGCCGTACTATTACTATCCCGGCTGGTGGGAAGGCGCCGCCGCGAACCACTTCCTGATCAACCTGGCGAAATGGAACGAGCTGCCGAAGAGCTATCAGGCGATCGTTGCCGCGGCTGCCGGTTTGGCCAATATCGAAGAAACCGCCAGATATGACGCGCGCAACCCCGCGGCGCTCAAGCGTCTCATCGCGGCCGGCGCGCAATTGCGTCCGTTCCCGCAGCCGGTCATGGAGGCGTGCCTGAAGGCGTCGAACGAGGTCAATGCCGAGACGTCGGCGGCGAACCCTGACTACAAGAAGGTCCTGGATTCGATGCAGGCGTTCCGCAACGATGAGTATTTGTGGTGGCAAGTTGCGGAATACACCTACGATGGGTTCATGATCCGCACGCGGACGCGGGCGTGAAGCGAAGTTAGCCGGGGCGCCGCGGCCCGTGTGGGCGGGCTGCGGCACTGGCCAACAACTCTAGCGGAGGAAACATGAGACGCCGTCACTTCCTGCGCGCGGCGGGGCTTGCGGCCGCAGCGGGCGCAATCGCCAAGCCCGCCGTTGCGCAATCAATGCCCGAGCTTAGGTGGCGGCTCACCTCGAGCTACCCGAAATCGCTCGACACCATCTACGGCGCGTCGGAAGCTTTCGCCAAGGCTGTCGCTGAGGCGAGCGACAACAAGTTTCAGATCCAGGTCTTCGCCGCAGGCGAGATTGTGCCGGGGCTCCAGGCCGCCGATGCGGTGCAGAGCGGCACGGTCGAGATGTGCCACACCGCCTCGTATTATTATTTCGGCAAGGATCCCACCTTCGCCTTCGGCACGGCGGTCCCGTTCGGCCTCAACAGCCGCATGCAAACGGCGTGGATGTATTTCGGCGGCGGCATGGAGCTGATGAATGATCTCTATAAGAAATTCAACATCTACGGCATTCCGGCCGGCAACACCGGCGCGCAGATGGGCGGCTGGTTCCGCAAGGAGATTAAGGAACTCTCCGATCTCAACGGCCTTAAAATGCGCATCGGCGGATTTGCCGGGCGCGTCATTTCCAAGCTCGGCGTCGTGCCGCAGCAGATCGCCGGCGGCGATATCTATCCGGCGCTGGAGAAGGGCACGCTCGACGCCTGCGAGTGGGTCGGGCCGTACGACGACGAGAAGCTCGGCTTCTACAAGGTGGCGCAGTACTACTACTATCCGGGCTGGTGGGAAGGCGGACCCATGCTGCACAATTTCATCAACCTCGATAAATGGAACACGCTGCCGCCAGCCTATAAGTCGCTGGTGCAGACTGCATCCTCCATGGCCAACGAGTGGATGCAGGCAAAATACGACGCCGCCAATCCGGCGGCGCTCAAGCGGCTGGTCGCGGGCGGCGCGCAGCTGCGGCCCTTCCCGCAGCCGGTGATGGATGCCTCGCTGCGCGCGGCGCTCGACGTCTATGCGGAAGTGTCGAAAACCAATGCCGACTTCAAGAAGGTCTGGGAGGCGCTGCTCGCCTTCCGCAACGACGAGTATCTGTGGTGGCAGGTCGCCGAGCTGACCTACGACAATTATCTCGTACGCAATCGAACCCGCACCTGATCGCGGCGCGGCACACGACATCCCGCCTGCGCGGCGTGGTCGGGGATTTTTCAACAGCTGCGCGACAATACCGGTGGATACCGGTATACTCTCCCCTTCGCCCGTGGACACAATCCAATCGTTTCGGGCGCTGTTATCAGGCGCCGTTGATGCGTGCGGACAGTGGGGCGCTGCAAAATTGGTCGCCGCGGCAGAGGCCAACGAGCCAACAGGGAGGATGACATGAAACGACGGGAATTTCTCAAGGCGGCAGGCGCCGGTGTGACGGCATCCGCGCTCGCGGCACCGGCGGTCGCCCAGTCCATGCCCGAGCTCAAATGGCGCCTGACGGCGAGCTGGCCGAAGTCGCTCGACACGCTCTATGGCGCGGCCGATTACATGTCCAAGCGCATCGCCGAGCTCAGCGAGAACAAATTTCAGATCCAGGTGTTCGCGGCGGGTGAGATCGTGCCCGGTCTGCAGGTCCTTGATGCCGTACAGAATGGCACCGTCGAAATGGGTCATACGGCGAGCTATTACTATTTTGGCAAAGACCCCGCCTTCACCTTCGGCACGGCTCTCCCCTTCGGGCTCAACACTCGTCAGCAAGAGGCGTGGGAGTTCCAAGGCGGCGGCATGGAGCTGCTCAACGACTTTTTCAAGACGTATAACTGCTGGGGCATGCCGACCGGCAATACGACATGCCAAATGGGTGGCTGGTTCCGTAAGGAGATAAAGACGCTGGATGATATGAGAGGCTTGAAGTTCCGCGTCGGCGGTTTTGCCGGGCGCATCCTGGGGAAGCTGGGTGTAGTTCCGCAGCAACTTGCCGGTGGCGATATCTTTCCGGCGCTCGAGAAGGGCACGATCGATGCCGCTGAATGGGTCGGCCCCTACGACGACGAGAAGCTCGGGTTCGTGAAGGTCGCGAAATATTACTACTACCCGGGTTGGTGGGAGGGCGGAGCTCAGCCGCATCTTCTGATTAATCTTACGAAATGGAACGAGCTGCCGAAGATTTATCAGGCGATGATACAAGCCTGCGCGCGCGAAGCAGGCGCCTGGATGACCACCAAATACGACGTGCTAAACCCGCAGGCGGTGAAGCGCCTCGTCGCCTCGGGCGCCCAGCTGCGGCCGTTCCCGCAGCCGGTCATGGAGGCGTGCTACAATTCGGCGAACGAGATTTATGCCGAGTTGGCGCAGAGCAATCCGCATTTCAAGAAGATGCTGGACAGCCTGACGGCGTACCGCAGCGATTCATATCAATGGCTGCAGGTAGCGGAGTTCGCCTATGATAGCTTTATGATGCGCATGCGCACGCGAGCCTGACAACTTCGTTGATGCCAATGGTGCCCGGCTTCGGGTTCGGGCCGTCCCGCCGCAAGACGGAGGCGGCCCGAGTCGTTTCGCCTCCTTTGTCGGCTGCATGCGCGGCCCGGGATAGGCTGCGGAGCAGACTTCATCTCCCTGGAAGCTGCCCGATCGTCGAAATTCAGGCTGGATCCCTATAGGAGCGAACGAATTGGAAGTGCCGGCGTCGATTGAAATTGCGAAACACACGTTACTCTCCGGCGGGCTCATTCTGGCTATCGGCACCATCACCGGCTTACTGGCTCAGAAGATAAACATTCCCGATGTCGCGGCCTTTCCAATCGTTGGGATGGTGATCGGCCCGCAAGGCCTCGGCTTGATAAATATTCAGCCGGACTCGGCGCTAAACCAGATCATCCTTCTCTTCGGCGCCAGTTACATCCTTTTCGACGGCGGCGCTTCGCTGCGATTCAAAATCTTGAAGCAGGTTTGGATTACCATTGTGGTGATCGCCACGGTCGGTGTCGTCATTACCGCCGCCGTCACTAGCGTTGCGGCGTATTACGTTCTCGGTGTTCCACTGATCACGGCGCTGCTCCTGGGCGCGACGCTCGCCTCGACAGATCCTGCGACACTGGTTCCGATCTTCCAGCAGGTTCCCATTCGTGACCGCGTGGCACAAACCGTGGTCAGTGAATCCGCCTTGAATGACGCCACGGGCGCGATCATTACCTTCGGTGTGCTGACAGTGGCAATGGGGGCCGGCGAATTCTCGCTGGGGTCGTCTTTGCTCGGTCTGCTCAACCAATTGATCGTGGGTATCGTCGCCGGCGCTACCCTCGGATATCTGGCCGCGCTGCTCATCGCGCACGAGCGATGGGGATTCCTCGCAGAATATGCGCCGGTGGTGACTGTCATGGCTGTCATCGGCGCCTATTTCGCGGCCGACGGGTTGCAGGCGAGCGGGTTCACCGCGGTTTTCGTCTTTGGGATCGTGCTCGGAAACCAGAGCTCCTTCGGGTTCAAGATGGGAGCGGGTGACGCACAAAAACTCGAAGAATATGTATCGACGACTGCGTTCATCATGAGGTTGTTCATCTTTATTCTGCTCGGTGCCCAAGTCGATTTCACACTTATGGGCCATTACCTCGTGGGCGGGATCATCGTGGTCGCCATCTTCATGTTGGTCGCCCGGCCGGCGACGGTTTTCGTGTGTGCATTGCCGGACCGTCGTGCGCGGTGGAGCTTCAACGAAATGCTATTCATGTGCTGGACCCGCGAGACCGGCGTCATTCCGGCCGCGCTTGCCGGCCTGTTGCTCGGTATGAAGGCGCCCGGTGCTCAAATGATTGCATCGGTCACCTTCATCGCCGTTCTCATGACGATCTTGATACAGGCGCCGACTACAAAGTGGCTGGCAAAGAAGCTGAAGCTTTTGGAAGAGAGTAAAAAGGGCAGGTAATCTAGACCGCATCTATGCATGCGGTAGGCACGCTAGGACGCATGGGAACGCGCCGACTGCGGTTCGGGGCGTTCAGTTTATTATCGATTCATTGCGGCTGGGTCGGCGGACCGAAATCGAGAGGTGGAGGCAGATCGGGCTGGGGAATGTCGATCCTAACCTTGGATGGATCGATCCGGGCGCTGCGGTCGATCCAGTAGGTTACCGAACCCGGCCAGAAGATGACGATGATCACCAGAATGACTTGCAGCACCACCCAGGGAATGGCCCCCCAATAAATCTCCGAGGTCTTGATTGAACGTGGTGCGATGCCGCGCAGATAAAATAAGGCGAAGCCGAATGGCGGATGCATGAAGCTCGTCTGAATATTGGCGCAGATCAACACACCGAACCAAATCAGATCGATGCCGAGCTTGTCGGCAACCGGCGCCAAGAGCGGAATGATGATGAATGCGATTTCAAAGAAATCGAGGAAGAAGGCGATCACGAAGATGAAGGCGTTGACGAAGACCAGGAAGCCGATCTGTCCGCCCGGGAGTGACGTCAACAGATCCTCGATCCAAACTTTTCCGCCTACGCCTTGGAACACAAGGCTGAAGGTGCGCGCCCCGATCAGAATATAGACCACCATGGCAGTGATGCGCATCGTGGTCGACATCCCCTGATAAAGGAGCGACCATGTGAGCGTGCGGTAAGAGGCGGCCAGTGCGATCGCGCCCACCACGCCTAAGGCTCCCGCTTCGGTTGGCGTGGCCAGTCCCATGAAAATAGTCCCCAAAACCAAGAAGATCAGTCCGAGCGAGGGGACTATGCCGCGCAGGCACTTTTTCCAGAGCGCCCAGCCATGCAGCGTGCGCGCCTCGAGCGGCAGGGCGGGCACGTCCTTTGGCCATAGCAGGCTGACAATGAAGACCCAGGCGCAAAACAGCGCGAGCTGAATGATGCTCGGACCGATGGCGCCGGCATACATGTCGCCCACCGAGCGGCCGAGTTGATCCGCGAGCACCACCAGCACGAGCGATGGCGGAATGAGCTGCGTTATCGTGCCTGATGCCGCGATGACGCCCATCGTGTGTCGTGTCGAATAGCCGTACTTCAACATCGGGGTCATCGAGATGACGCCCATGGCGATCACCGAGGCAGCGACCGTGCCGGTAATTGCGCCGAGGATGGCGCCGACGAAGATGACCGCATAGGACAAGCCGCCGCGAGCCGGGCCGAACAACTGGCCGATTGAATCGAGCAGGTCCTCGGCGAGGCCGCAGCGCTCGAGGATGGCGCCCATGAAGGTGAAGAACGGAATCGCGAGCAGCAAATCGTTGGAGACGATACCAAACAGTTGATATGTGAGATTACCGAGGAAATCCGGGCTGATGAGACCCAGCTCGATGCCGATGAAACCGAAGAACAGGCCGGTTGCCGCGAGCGAGAATGCCGCCGGATAGCCGATCAGCATGAAGAGCACCATGCCCCCGAACATCAGGGGCGCCATGTTCTCCCGCACAAAATGAATCATTGGACCGGCTTCTCGTACCCGAACTGCAACCGGTGATGACGGATGAGCGCGTCGATGCGCTTGATCAGTTCGGAGACGCCTTGCAGCGCCATCAGTGCGAAGCCGACCGGAAGGATGAGCTTGACGGGCCAGCGGATCAGGCCACCGGCATTCGACGAGGTTTCGCCGATGCGCCAGGAGTCCAAAAACCACGGCCACGTGAAGTAGATGAGGATCACGCAGATCGGCAGAAGAAAAAGTAGAGCGCCAATGATATCAATCCAGATGCGCGCTCGTTCGGAGAGAGCGGAGTACAGCAGATCGACGCGTACGTGCTCGTTCAGTTTGAGCGTGTAGGGGCCTCCCAGAAGCACCATGCCCGCGAACATGTACCACTGCACTTCAAGCCAGGCGTTGGAGCTTGCACTAAACAGATAGCGGGATGCTGCATTGCCGGCGCTGATCAGGCAGGCAAAGAGCACGAGCCAGTTGGCGACCTCGCCAAATCGGTCGTTGATGTAGTCGATAGCTCGGCTCAGCTTGAGCAAACCCTCCACGCACCGTCCCCGTTGGCATGGTCCCGCGAGACTGGGACCGCGTAGTTGCTCAGTTTGTTGACCCCGAGCTTTGACCCGGCCGCAAGGGCGCGCCGAGACTGGGAACTTTCCTAGACCCTCGCGTGCAGGTCAATCGCTAAAGCGAACGAGAGCCGGGCGACGGCCGTCCGGCTCCGCCGTCTCGGTCCCAAGGGTCCGGTTATCCCCCCGTCACGCTCATGTGCCGGGCGAGCGCCGGCCGTTGGTGGCGCCGGTCGATGATGAAATCGTGCCCCTTGGGCTTGCGCGAGATCGCTTCGGCGATCGCCGCGTCGAGTAGATCATTGCCTTCGGATGCGCGCAGCGGGGTGCGCAGATCGGCGGCATCCTCCTGGCCGAGACACATATAGAGCGTGCCCGTGCAAGTCACCCGCACCCGATTGCATGATTCGCAAAAATTGTGGGTCAAGGGCGTAATGAATCCGAGCCGCCCCCCGGTCTCGGCAACATCGACGTAGCGCGCCGGCCCGCCGCTGCGATAGTCAACATCTTGCAGCGTGAAGCATTCGGCCAAGCGCGCACGCACGATCGACAGTGGAAGGTATTGGTCGAGGCGGCCAGCACCAACGTCCCCGAGCGGCATCACCTCGATCAGTGTGAGTTCCATGCCGCGTCCGTGCGCCCATTGCAGCAGCACCGGGAACTCGTCCTCGTTCACGCCCTTGAGAGCCACCGCGTTGATCTTGACCTTGAGCCCGGCTGCCTGCGCAGCGTCAATGCCAGCCAAAACCTTATCCAGCTCACCCCAGCGGGTGATGGCACGGAACTTCTCGGGATCGAGGGTGTCGAGCGACACGTTGATACGCCGCACGCCGTGCCTGGCGAGTTCGCTCGCATATTTCGGCAGCTGCGAGCCGTTAGTGGTGAGCGTGAGCTCATCGAGCGTCCCGCTGGATAAATGGCGCGACAGCGAAGCGACGAGCGACATGATGCCGCGCCGCACCAGCGGTTCGCCGCCAGTGAGCCTGAGTTTCCTGACGCCGCGCGCGATGAACGCGCTGCACAGCCGGTCGAGTTCTTCGAGCGAGAGCAGGTCGGCCTTGGGCAGAAAGGTCATGTTCTCGGACATGCAGTAGACGCAACGAAAGTCGCAGCGATCGGTCACGGAGACGCGCAGATAGGTGATCGCCCGTCCAAACGGGTCGACCAGAGTACGGAGCGGTTCTCCTTGACCGTCGAAGGCCAGAGTTTGCACGTCGCGGGTCATCGGATGCGCAATGGTCCTACGCTGCGTCAACGTCCATAGAGCAGCCGCGCGAACAGACGGCGTTTCGCCGTTGCATATGGGAATTCTGACGGATATCGGCCAGAGCGTCTAGCGCCGTGGCAGGACCCAAATCCGTCGGCAGTGCGTCCAGCGCCCCGCGACTAGCGCGATGCCCATGGATAATCGGTCGCGGAGGGTGCCGACTCCGCCGCTGCCGAGGCCGCCGGGGCAAGCGCGGGTGCGGGCGATGGTGCGCTCGCCGGGGCGGCGGAGGCCATCGGCGGGGGCGCTGCCGGGCGGGCGGCCGTCTCACCGGGCGCCTTTTTCTTTGCAGCCGGCTTCCTCGGCGGTGCCGCGCGTTGCAGACTGACGTGAAGCGGATTGGGGGCAAGCTGCGGAGCAGCGCCTGCACCATCCGCTTCGGGTCGCACGGACACCGTCTGCGCCTGGTAGCCGCTCAGTGCAAGCGTCACCGAGAACTCGCTGCCGGGCTGGACCGCGAGCTGGCACGGCGTGCGACAGCTCTGACCCAAGGACGTTTTCGCTTCTGCCCCTGGCGGTTCGGATTCAATGGCCAGAGTCTCCGACTGCGGAGCGGATTTGAGGAAATCCAGGCTCGGCATGGTCGCAGAACACGCCGCCAGCATCAGGCCACACGCCATCAGGACAATAACTCGGCTCATGATCCCACCCCACGGCGGCAACGGCCGCCTCTCCCCGGAACACGACCATAGGGACGCGACAGAGCCGGTACAGGGCCCCTCCCGGTCCCCTACGGCTAGCGCCCTAAAATGCCGCAAGTGTGGCGCGGATAAGGTAAAATACGATTAACGCTGTTCCACTGCGGTGGGACTGCTGGCGCGCAAAAGGTCGAAAACGGCGCCTGGCAGCTCGGCCAGCGCGCTGATCACCCGGTCGGGTCCCAATTCGCCGACCGGCGTCTCCGTGTAGCCGTAGTCAACGGCGACGACCGGAACTCCCGCCGCGCGGGCGGTCGCGATGTCGCTGATCGAATCCCCGACCATGACTGCACGGGCGACCTGACCATGGGCGCGCGCGATGGTCCGCCGCAGGAAGTCCGGATGGGGCTTTCGCAACCCGAAGGTGTCCGCGCCACAAATGGCGACGAAACGTTCGGATAGCCCGAGCGCGTCGAGCAGCCGGACCGACAGCCATTCGAGCTTGTTCGTGCACACTGCTAGCCGACATCCGCGGGCGCCGAGCTCGTCGAGCGCGGCTTCGAGGCTCGGGAACGGCCGGGAGCGATCGGCGATATGAGACGCATAATATTCGATGAACTCCTTGACGAGCCGGTCCATTTCGGCTGCGGCGAGCCTGCGGCCTTCGGCCGCGAGAGAGCATTCGATCATCGATCGCGCGCCGCCACCGACGAGGTTGCGCGCAATATAGTAAGGCACCGGCGGCAGACCTTCCTGCGCGAACACGGTGTTGAGCGTGGCGACAAGATCGGGCGCACTGTCAACCAGTGTGCCGTCGAGATCGAAGACGACCGTCGGAGCCCCCATCACCGAAGGCAGCTAGCCGACGAATCGCGCAATAGTAAGGCTTGGCTTGGCGAGTATTTCACCGGCGAGCTGGGCTATGCTCCCGCACCGAGGGGCGTTAGATAGGCGCCATTCTCGCTGCGATGATCACCATGGACTTGGAGGCCCAAAAACGCGCAGCCGCGGCCCGCGCCCTCGAATTCGTGCGTCCTGGGATGCGGCTTGGGCTTGGCAGCGGCTCGACCGCCAAGCATTTTGTCGAGCTTCTGGCGCAGCGCGTGCGTGCCGGGCTCGAGGTGATTGGAGTGCCCACATCGGAGGCAACTCGCAGCGATGCCGAGCGGCTGGGGATCACGCTCACCAGTCTCGACCAGACGCCGCAGCTTGATCTTACGGTCGATGGTGCCGACGAGATCGCGCCCGATCTGAGCCTGATCAAGGGCGGGGGAGGCGCGCTGCTGCGGGAAAAGATTGTCGCCTCGGCATCCGCACGGATGATCGTCATTGCCGATGAATCAAAGTGGGTATCCTGCCTCGGCCGTTTCCCACTGCCGGTCGAGGTGGTGCCATTCGGATTGCCCGCAACGCAGCGGGCGGTCGAGGCGGCGGCGGCGGCCGCGGGGTGCACAGGCCCCGCGCTGCTGCGCCGCGCCAAGGACGGCCATGCTTTCGTCACGGACGGAGGGCACTGGATCCTGGATGCAGCATTCGAGCGGATCGCCGATCCAAGATCGCTCGCCCAGCGTCTCGACGGGATTGCCGGGGTGGTCGAGCATGGTCTCTTCATTGGGCTCGCAGGTGCGGCCATAATCGCTGGCTCGAGCGGCGTGCGCGTGGTCGAGCGGCGCTGAGCCCCGTGTCACCGCAAAAGGAGGGTTCGATGTTTGCTTTTCCAGCCGTCAGGGCGGCGTGTAACTGGTTGCTTGCGCTCGGGCTCGCTTTCGTGCTGGCCGCTGGTGCCGCCGCCGCACAACAACCATCGGCGGCCGCGATTGCGACGGCCAAGGAAGTCATCACGGCTAAGGGTGCTGACGCACTCTACAGCCCATTGGTCTCAGGCGTGATCGAGCGGACCAAGAGCGTCTTGCTGCAATCCAATCCGATGGTGGGCAAGGATTTGAACGAAGTCGCAGCCAAACTGCACGCAGAATATGCTTCACGCAGCGCGGAGATTCTCACCGAGGTGGCCAAGCTCTACGCCTCCCACTTCACCGAGCAGGAACTCAAGGACACGCTCACCTTCTACAAATCGCCGCTCGGCCGTAAGTTGGTGGCGGAGGAGCCTGTCATCCTCGACCAGAGCATGAAAACTGCGCAGACGTGGGCCGAAGCTCTGTCGCGAGAGGTTATCGCTAAGATGCGTGGCGAAATGAAAAAACGAGGCCACGATATCTGAAGCAGCTGCAAGTCATGTGGAGCATTACAGACCACCGGTGTCGTAGCCGGGGTTCGACCCGTCAAGCCATCCGCCTTTTGCGAGAAGCTCGGCGCGGCAAGAATGGCCCTGCGGTCGACCCCGCCTGGCGCCTCTGGGATAAAATCTGATGCAGCGCCCGCCGCTGTGGGTCCGACGATATGGCCGACAATGACCTCGATCTGCTCGTCATCGGAGCAGGCTCGGGCGGTGTGCGTGCCGCGCGGATTGCGGCCGGTTACGGTGCACGCGTACTGGTATGCGAGGAGTACCGCGTCGGCGGCACGTGCGTGATCCGCGGCTGTGTTCCGAAAAAGCTGTTCGTCTACGCCTCGCGTTTTGCCGACGAATTCCAGGATGCGGCAGGCTACGGCTGGAGCCTGGGAGAACCGGTCTTCGACTGGCCGAGTCTCATCGCCAACAAGGATCGCGAGATTGCACGGCTCGAGCTCGCGTATACCACGACGCTCGAGCGCGCCGGCGTGAAGCTGGTCAAGAGCCGGGCTGTGCTGGAAGATGCCCATACGGTGCGTCTCATCGCAACCGGAGAAAAAATCCGGGCGCGCCATATCCTCATCGCCACCGGCGCTGCGCCGTGGATGGGGCCGGCCATCGCGGGCCTCGAACACGTCATTTCCTCAAACGAGGCGTTTCATCTGCAAGAGTTGCCGGCGCGGATCCTGATCCAAGGCGGCGGCTATATCGCCGTCGAGTTCGCCGCCATTTTCAATGGGCTTGGATCCGAGGTGACGCTGGCCTATCGAGGCGAGAACATCCTGCGCGGGTTTGACGACGACCTGCGCGCCCACCTCAACGCTGAGATGACCAAGCGTGGCGTGAGGATTCTTTGCGGCACGACGGTGCGCGCGGTGCAACGGACGCAAGATACCTTCATCGCGAGCCTTTCCGACGATAGCTCGGTCGAGGTCGACAAGGTGATGTTCGCGCTCGGGCGCTGGCCGAATGTCACCGGTTTCGGTCTCGAGGCGGCGGGCGTGCGGTTGAGCGATAAGCGCGGCATCGCCGTCGACCCATTCTCGCAGACCTCGGTACCGCACATCTACGCGATCGGCGACGTCACCAACCGAGTGAACCTGACGCCGGTTGCGATCCGCGAGGGCCATGCCTTCGCCGATACGGTGTTCGGCGATAAACCGACGGCCGTCGATCACACCGATGTGCCGACCGCCGTTTTCTCCGAGCCGGAGGTTGGCGCCATCGGTCTGACCGAGGCGCAGGCGTGTGAGCAGCTGGCGAAGGTCGACGTGTACAAGACCTCATTCCGCCCGTTGAAGATGACGCTCGCGGCGCGTGACGCCCGCGCCTTTTTCAAGCTTGTCGTCGATGCCGCCACGGACCGCGTCGTCGGCTGCCATATTGTCGGACCGGACGCCGGCGAGATGATCCAACTCATCGGAATCGCCGTGAAGATGAAGGCGACCAAAGCCGATGTCGACGCGGTGATGGCGGTGCACCCGACCGTTGCCGAGGAGCTTGTGACGCTGCGGGAGAAGGCGCTGAGCCGTCGCCGGGAGGCGGCCGAATAGCACCGTGTTTCGCTCGGCGCTGCGCGCTGGTGAGCGCGATTCGATCTGGCTTGGCACGCCGGCCGTCGTGTATAAGCTCGCCTGAGGGGGGAAAATCTCGCCCCTACCAGGGCTTAAGGGTAGTGGAGGGCGGTCATGCCCGAGCGTTGGACGCGCGACAGTTGGCGGCAGAAGCCGATCGCCCAAGTTCCCGAATATCCGGACCAACAGGCGCTCGCCTCGGTGGAGCAGCGCCTTGCGACGTTTCCGCCGCTCGTGTTTGCGGGCGAAGCCCGCAGCCTGAAGAAAGCACTCGGCCGCGTCGCGGCGGGAGAGGGATTCCTGCTGCAAGGTGGCGATTGCGCCGAAGCCTTCACCGAGCACAGCGCCAACAACGTCAGCGCCAACAATATCCGCGACTTCCTGCGCGTCTTCCTGCAGATGGCGGTGGTGCTCACCTATGCCGCCGCAGTGCCGGTGGTGAAAGTCGGCCGCATCGCCGGGCAGTTCGCAAAGCCCCGCACGTCGCCGATGGAGAAGCGGGACGGCAAGGAACTGCCAAGCTACCGCGGCGACATCATCAACAGCGTCGAGTTTGACGAGGCGTCGCGTCGGCCGGACCCGGAGCGCCAGATCGAGGCTTTCCGGCATTCGGCCGCCACTCTCAACCTATTGCGCGCGTTTGTGCATGGCGGCTACGCCAATCTAGCCAATGTCCGGCAGTGGACGCTCGGCTTCGTCAAGGACTCGCCGCAGTCGCATCATTATGAGGAGCTCGCCGACCGCATCAGCGAGGCGCTCGGCTTCATGCAAGCCTGCGGCCTCGATCTCGAAAGCCACCCCGAGCTCAAGAGCACGGAGTTCTACACCAGCCATGAGGCGCTGTTGCTCGGCTACGAGCAGGCGATGACGCGCGAGGATTCGACCCATCCCGGCACCTTCTGTTGTACCTCGGCCCACATGCTTTGGATCGGCGACCGCACCCGCCAGCCGGATCATGCGCATGTCGAGTTTTGCCGGGGCATCATGAATCCACTGGGTCTGAAATGCGGCCCCTCGAGCAAGGTCGACGAACTGCTGCGCCTGATTGACATTCTCAATCCGGAAAACGAGCCGGGCCGGCTCACGCTGATCGTACGGCTAGGGGCGGACAAGGTTGGAGATCAGCTGCCGGCTATGATCCGTGCGGTTCAGCGCGAAGGAAAGGCCGTGGTGTGGTCGTGCGATCCCATGCACGGCAACACCATCACCTCGGAAACCGGCTACAAGACGCGGCCGTTCGACCGCATCCTGTCCGAAGTGAAGACTTTCTTTGCGGTTCACCGCGCCGAGGGGACCCATGGCGGCGGCGTGCATCTGGAGATGACGGGACAGAACGTGGCCGAGTGCACTGGCGGTGCACGCATGATCACGGACGCAGACTTCAAGGATCGCTATCATACGGTCTGCGATCCGCGGCTCAACGCGGAGCAATCGATTGATCTTGCGTTTCTGGTTGCCGACCTGCTCAAGGCGGAGCGCACCGCTAGGGCGCGGCCGCTGCCGGCTGTTGCCGGGCTCTGATCGGAACGAAGACGATTTGTCTGCGCCCACTGCTCGGCGGAACGGGTGGAGTTTTTTTCCATCATTTGGTTATGATGGAGTGCGGGCGCGTGCGCGGCGCGTTCGCAGCTTCATAACAATGCGCAATGGGAGGTTCTCATGTATCGCCATATGGCTGGACTCGGCGCGCTTTCGCTCGCCGCGCTGATCTCGATATCCTCCGGCGCCAGCGGGCAGCTTGCCGTTTCCGCCAACGACGGCAAGGCCGTCCTTGTCGACGGCGTAAATTCGGTACCGGCCAACCCGCCGCCGGATACAGTGACCGTCATCGATCTCAGTACCATCCCACCTAAGGTGCTCGCTGAGCTCCAGGCTCCGGCGAGCGTCGTCGGGCCGCCCTTGAGTGTAGCGGTCGCGCGCGATGAGAGCTTCGCGCTGGTGACCGGCGCATCCAAGGTCGATCCGAGCGATCCGAAGAAAACGGTGCCCGACGACAAGCTGACGGTCGTCGATCTCAAATCCTCGCCGCCCAAAGTCTCCGCGCAGCTGCAGGCGGGCAAAGGCGCCGCGGGCGTATCGATCAATCGCGCCGGGACACTGGCGCTGGTCGCGAACCGCTCGGAAGGAACGGTGTCCGTGTTTTCCATTGCTGGCACGACGCTCACGCCGGTCAGAAAGATCAATCTGGGGGATGAGAAATCGGGCCCAAGCCATGTCGCCATTACACCGGACGGCAAAACCGCGCTGGTCACCCGTGACGGCGACAATAAGATTTCCGTGCTTTCGATTGACGGCACCAATGTTGAGGACGCCAAGCGCGAGATCTCGGCGGGAATTCACCCTTACGGTCTCGCCGTCCATCCGAACGGCAGGGTCGCCGTGGTGGCCAATATCGGAGTCGGCAGCGGCGATGCCGATACGGTGAGCTTGATTGATATCGAGGCAAAACCTGCGCGCGTCGTTCAAACCGTCACGGTTGGTCAAACGCCGGAAGGGATCGCGCTCTCTCCCGACGGCGCCTTTGCCGCCGTGAACGTCGGGAACGGATCCAACAAGCCGAAGAATAGTCCGTTTTTCACCGATTACGGATTGGTGAAGGTGCTGAGCGTCAAAGGTAAGGAATTGGTTCCGCTGACCGAGGCCAAGACCGGCCATTGGTGTCAGGGTCTCGCCTGGAGCAAGGACAACCGAACCCTTTTGGTCCAGTGCATGGTCGAGAAAGAGATCATGGTGTTCAACTTCGACGGCAAGGAGCTCAAGCCGGCCGGATCGATCAAGCTTAGTGCCGGTCCAGCCGCCATCCGAACGGCAGAGCCCTAGCATGAACGCATTGAGAGTGGTTGCCGGAGACATCTTCGTCGCGTGAGAACTGCGCGCCAACTCGCCGTCGCCCCAGCCCTCCCCGCAAGCAGGGGATAGGCGCACCGAGTTTGTTGCTCGCGCTGATTCCATTTCGCTAAATCGCCGCTAAAGTCCCTGCATGGAACGGTTGCTGCGCGCGACCATGAATACTTGGCACGGCCTGCGCGCCGCGGCGCGCAGCGAAGAGGCGTTTCGCCTGGAGCTGATTGCCGTCGTGCTGGCGGTGCCAGTCGCCTTCCTTCTTGCCGAGGAAGCTTGGAAGCGCCTCGCGCTCATCGCCGTCGTGGCTTTCGTGCTCGTCGTCGAGCTGTTGAACACCGCGATCGAAAAGCTTGCCGACCGGGTCAACCTTGCGATCGACCCCCAGATCGGTCGGGTCAAGGACATGGGCTCAGCCGCGGTCGGTCTTGCGCTGCTCATCGCTGCCGCTGCCTGGCTGCTGGCGCTTGCCGAGCGGCTTGGGCTGATCTGACCGCCTGCGGCGATTGCCCGGCGCGGCCGCGGCGCGCTAGACCTAAGCCATGAACGCGCGGCCCAGCGACCGTTTGGCTATCGCCATCGGGCAACTCAATCCGACCGTCGGCGACATCGCCGGCAATGCCGATAAGGCGCGCCAGGCGCGCGCCCAAGCTTCCAGTGCCGGTGCCGATATCCTAGCGCTGCCGGAACTTTTTATGTCGGGCTATCCGCCCGAGGACCTCGTGCTCAAGCCGGCCTTTCAGGCGGCTTGCCGCGCCCAAGTCGAGGAGCTTGCGCGGGAAACAGCCCGCGGCGGTCCGGCGCTGCTGATCGGGACGCCCTGGCTCGATGGCGGCAAGCTCTACAACGCATATTGCCTGCTCGACCGCGGCGTCATTGCCGCCGTGCGGCTGAAGGTGAACCTCCCGAATTACGGCGTGTTTGACGAACGGCGGCTGTTCACGTCCGGGCCGCCGCCCGGTCCCATCAATTTCCGAGGCGTGCGCATCGGCCTTCCGATCTGTGAGGACATTTGGACCGAATGGGGTGACTACGAAGACGTAGTGGAATGCCTCGGCGAGACGGGCACCGAGCTGATGATCGTGCCCAACGGATCGCCTTACTCCCGTGACAAGGACGAGATGCGTCTCAACATCGCGGTCGCCCGCGTGACCGAGAGCGGCGTCCCGCTGGTCTATGTCAACCAGATCGGCGGCCAGGACGAGCTCGTCTTCGATGGCGCCTCGTTTGCCCTCCACGCCGATCGCGGGCTGGCCTTCCAGCTCCCGGCCTTTCGCGAAATTGTCGAGACGACGCGATGGGAGCGCACCGGCAATGGCTGGCATTGCGTCGACGGGCGCATCGTCGCGGTCGAAGAAGGCGACAAGGCGGACTATCTCGCCTGCATGCTGGGAGTGCGCGACTATGTCGACAAGATCGGGTGCAAGGGCGTGGTGCTGGGGCTGTCGGGCGGCATCGATTCATCCCTGGTCGCGACATTGGCCGTCGACGCGCTAGGCGCCGAACGCGTGCATTGCGTCATGCTGCCTTACCGCTACACCTCACAGCAGTCGCTCGACGATGCGGCGCAAGTCGCGAGCGCGCTCGGCACCCGATACGACATGGTGCCGATCGAGAGCGCGTTGCTGGGGTTGGAAAAGGCGCTCGCGCCGGTCTTCGCGGGTAAGCCGCGCGATGTCACCGAAGAGAATCTGCAATCGCGCACCCGGGGCACCATTCTGATGGCCATGTCCAACAAGCTCGGCCTGATCGTGGTGACCACCGGCAACAAGTCGGAAATGTCGGTCGGGTATGCGACGCTCTATGGCGATATGAACGGGGGCTTCAATCCGATCAAGGACCTTTATAAAACCGAGGTCTATCGGCTCGCCCGGCTGCGCAACGGCTGGAAGCCGTACGATGCGCGCGGACCCGATGGCCCGGTGATTCCCGATAACATTCTAACGCGTGCGCCCAGCGCCGAGCTGCGCGAGAATCAGACCGATCAGGACACGCTGCCGCCTTACGATGTGCTCGACCAAATCCTCGAACGGCTGGTCGAGCGCGAGGAGCCGATCGCCAAGATCGTGGCGGAAGGGTTCGACCGGCAGACGGTCATGAAGATCGAGCGCATGCTGCATTTTGCTGAGTACAAGCGCCGGCAAGCGGCGCCCGGGGTCAAGGTGACACTGAAGAATTTCGGCCGCGACCGCCGCTACCCCATCGTCAATCGTTTCCACGATTCCGGCGCGCCTCTGCCCGAGCCCGACCGCGAGCTCGTGAAAAGCGCGGTCCTAAGAAGCGAAGCCTACGATCTCTGAGCGAAATGAAGGCACAAGAGAGGGAACGATGTACAAAGCATCGGCCGGTATCGCTCTGCCAACCTCGATCATCGGCTCGCTGCCGCGGCCGGCCTGGTACACAGCGGCGCTGGGACGCAAGAGCTTTCTCGAAGCGATGGTCAATTCGCGCTACCGCGAACAGTACGAGGATGCGGTCTCGTGCTTTTTGCGGGCTCAAGAAGTGGCAGGTCTCGATATCGTCACCGACGGCGACGCGCACTATGACGAGGAGGTCGGCGGCATGAGCTGGCAGAGCTATCCGCTGACCCATATGGATGGCTTTGCCGAAGTGCCGCAGCCCACCGCCTACAAGGTCGGCGCCGTCGCCTATCCGCGCGGGCATATTCTGCACGACTTTCTTGAGGCGCGCGTGTTTCCTCGGATCGTCGGGCCCGTAGGGCGCGGCAGATTACAGTACACGGCGATGTGGAAAGCGGCGCAGCGCATGA
This sequence comes from Xanthobacteraceae bacterium, assembly GCA_035601615.1. Taxonomy (GTDB): domain Bacteria; phylum Pseudomonadota; class Alphaproteobacteria; order Rhizobiales; family Xanthobacteraceae; genus VAZQ01. The sequence goes on along the minus strand of DATNNX010000267.1, from coordinate 16,832 downwards.
CCAGGAAGCCGATCAAGTTCGGCACGATCCTGCCCGAGCTGATCGCGGCTTCGGTGGAGGACGACTATTACAAGGACCCGGTGGAGCGCACGTGGGCGATCAGCAACGCGCTGAACGAGGAGCTCAATGAGCTGGCCGATGCCGGTTGTGCCGTCATCCAATTGGAGGAACCGCAGATCCACATGGTGCCGGCGCGCGGCAAGACGTTCGGCAAACTCGACACCGCTGACCTAGTGAAGATTTTCAATAATACGGTAAAGGGCCTGCGTCAGAAGACGGAAGTGTGGTGCCACACCTGTTGGGGCAACCCATCTCAGCAGCGCATCTTTGCAGACGTGCAGAGCTATCAGCCCACCCTTGAGGCGCTCAACCAGGTGGACGCCGACGCGCTGACCTTTGAGACGCGTTCGTCGGGCACCGGCGACCTCAAGGCGATCGGCGAAGTGATCAGGGACAAGAAAGTGGTGGTCGGCGTGATCGACCATCACACGCTGCAGGTAGAGCGGCCGGATCAGATCGCCGCACTTATTCGCGAGGCGCTCAAGCACATTCCGCCCAAGCGGCTCATCGTTTCATCCGACTGCGGCATGGGCCGCGAGGGCATGGGACGCCGGCATGCCGGCTACAAGATGGTGTCCATGGTGCTCGGCACCAACATCGTGCGCAAGGAGCTGGGACTGTCGGAAGCGGAATGCCTGGCTGCGGATCAGCGCTATTCGCTCACGGTGGCCAAGGCATAGAGCGGGACTAGACTGAAATGCAGCGGGAACGAAGACCGCAGCGCGCGGCATGCTATTCTCGGGTAAGAGCATCCATTTGACAGATGAGGATCGAATGACACGCATGGCGGGAGCGATGACGCGACGCCGTTTCGCGGCGGCGACTGCGATGGCCTTCGGCGCGCTGGCGCGCACGCGTCCGGCGCAGGCGGCCTATCCGGATCGTCCCATCAAGATCGTGGTGGCGAATACTCCCGGAGGACCGTCCGACATCATCGCCCGCATCATGGCCGCCGGCATGCAGGAAGCGATGGGCGCAACCGTATTCGTCGAGAACAAGGGCGGCGCGGGCGGCAATATCGGCATGGGATCGGTCGCGCGCGCCGATCCGGATGGCTACACGATCCTGCTGTCGACGAGCGCATACACGGTCAATCCGAGCCTCTACCACACGCTGCCGTACGATCCGTTCAAGGACTTCACCGCCATTTGCGAGCTTGCGGTGTCGCCGCACGTGTTCGCGGTGAAACCCGAACTTGGCGTCACCTCGATGAAAGAATTCGTCGCGTTGGCCAAGGCCAACCCGGAAAAATTCAATGTGTCGGTACCGCCGATCGGCACGACGCCGCAGCTGCAAGCCGAAGTTCTGAAGCTGCGCGAAGGGCTACAGGGAATGGCGAGCGTGGTATTTGCCGGCGGCGGCGATACGCTCAAGGCGCTGCTCAGCGGGACGGTGCAGCTGAGCTCTGTGGTATTGGCGCCCGCGCATGCGCACCTCAAGGCCGGCACCATCATCGGCCTCGCAGTCACGGGTCGCACGCGCTGGCACGATCTGCCCGACATTCCGACGATGTTGGAAGCGGGCTATCCTGACTTCGTGTTCGAGACCTACACCGCGCTGATGGCGCCCGCGAAGACCCCACCGGAGGTCGTCGCCCGCTTGGAGCTGGTCGCGCTCGACGTCCTGCGACGGCCGGACATCCGCGAGCGGCTCACCCAATCCGGATTCGAGGTGACCGCGATGCCCGGTAAGGAACACATGGCGCGCATCGCACGGGAAATCCCGATGTTCGCCGACATTATCGTCGGCGCCGGCATCCAGAAGCTGTAGGTAGAAAAATCAACGGCGCCAGTGAGCCTTGGTGCGGCCCGCGCGGCCGCGCGGCCTCAGCGCACCGGATAGAAATTCGGCCCGACGGCCCGCACTTTGCGCTTTCCCGATTGCTGTTCGACCTTGTCCTCGGCGGGAGCGGCCGCGGGGCTTTGCTCGGTCCCGGCGGGCGGGAGGGACGCGTTGCCATCTGCCGCTTTCGGGCGGGGGGGAGTCTGGCTCGGGCTGACTGGCTTTGCGTCAAAGCGCGGTTGCGACAATTGCTTCGCCCGCTCTTCAGTGACGACGATATCGCCGCGTTCGATGGTCTGATCGCTCACTTGCCGCAGGGCCTCGGCCCACGATTGGCCGGGCAGGCGGCAATTGCAAGCTGCGTTGAGCTGCTTGCGATAGCTGAACGCCGTGGGTAGCTCCGTGTACTGCTTGCCGCTCATCGACACCGCGCGGGAGACGTCCTCGCCGGGATTGCGATGGCTGTAAAGGGTGACCTCGGCGGCGGGGCAGAGACGTCGGCAAAGCTGTTCGTCCTCGGCGAATTTGGCAGGAATCGTGGAATAGGAAATGGGGAAGTAGTAGCCGTCGCAGCTTCGCACGCACAGCGTCCGATAGGTGCCCGCAAGCGGAGCGTTGGGAGCGGGCGCAACGCCTCCGCCGAACAGGTTCTCGAAGAAGCCGCCCGGACCGGCGGTGACGTATTGGCGATATTGCGGGCCGCAATCGTTCTGCCCGAGCGCCACGAGAATGCTGCGGCGCTGTGCTTCGCGTTCGCCGCTGTTGCCCTGCAGCCGCTGGATGTCGTTTAGTGAGCGGTCCAGATTTGCGCGCATCTGCTGGATCTGGTTGTTCAGCGGGCCACATTGCGGCGATTGTCCGCTGAAGAGCGCGAAGAAGCCGGCGCCCTGGCAACCGAGGCGCTGCGACTGCTGGCCCAGGCGGTCGAGCTCAGCCTGTTGCTTTGCCGCCGTCTCCTCGTAGCGCTTGATCTGCTCCGCCCTTGCGGGATCGATCGCCCCGCCGCGATCAACAGCCGCGAGCTGGCTTTCGAGCCGCAGACAAGCTTGGTTGCGCACGCCCGCATTGGGGCTGGCGGTTGGAGCGCTCGGAGCGGGAGGGGCAGGGAATGGAAAGCTGAACTGCGCGGCTGCTGGCGCAGTGCACAGAAGGAGGGCGGGCAGAGCGCCCGCTAGTCCGCGCAAGACGATCGCAATCGCTGTGCCAATCATGGAAGCCGGCCCGACGCCGCCGAGAATGGAAGCGCTTTAATGGTGACCAAAGTGTGAACAGGGCCGCAGCATCCACGCCCAGCCCACCGAACCCCGCGATAGGCGGCAGTTACCGCTGCGTTTTCAGCTCAATGGGCCGCACCGCCCGGGCGGCTTCGCTGCGCAGATTCCACAGAATGCCAGCGACGATGAGGGCTGCGCCAATGAAGACGAAGACATCGAGCTGCTCGCCGTAGAGCCACCACCCAACCACCGCAATGAGCGGGATGCGCAGGAAGTCGAGCGGCACCACCACGCTCGCATCGCCCCACCGAAAGGCGTTGGCGAGGCAATAATGCGAGGCCAAGCCCGATATCCCGACCCCGAGGACGGCGGGCAGCTGAGCCAAGCCGAGTTTGGTGACGAACAGAGGGTTCGAGGCGATCAAGGCGAGCGGCAGCTGGATGAGGTTCATCCAGAAGATGATCGCGAAGGTGGTGTCGGTGCGTGTGAGCTTCTTGGTGATGATGAGCGTGTTGGCGAATCCGAGCGCCGCCAGCAATACGAGGAGCGCGGCCGGCTGAAAGGTTGCCAAGCCCGGTCGCAGGATGACGAGCACGCCCATGAGCCCGAGCACAACGGCGCCGATGCGGCTTGCGGTCATGTGCTCCCCGAGCACCGGCACGGCGAGCAGCAGCGCCCATGCCGGGGCCGTGAATTCCAGCGCGAATACGGTGGCGAGCGGCAACAGCAAGAGGCTTGTCGCCCACACATACTGCGATCCCAGATGAACAATGTTGCGAAAAAAGTGCAGCCCAAGTTGCCGGGTGAAGATCGTTGAACGCAAGTCGGCGCGCGCGGCCGTCAAGCCGGCCATGACCACCAAACCAAAGCCGGAGCGCACCGCCAGGATTTCCATGACGCTCAACGTGTCGGCCAATTCCCGTATGGACACGGCCATCGCCGAGAACGAGATCAATGCGCCGGTCATCCACAGGACGACGCGAATGAGGTGTCTGGACGTCACGCTTGAGCCGTCGTTGGAAAGCCTATCGCGCGCGGATCCGCTCGCCGTGCATCACTCCGCGTCGGGCTGATTCTCCGGCCGCGCCGCCTCGAAGGCCGCAAGCTGGGTGCAGGCTGCATCGATGGCGACGAGCTTGGGGAATCGATCGAGCGGCACTTTCAGACGCCGTGCGTTGTAGAGCTGCGGAACCAGGCAAATATCGGCGAGCGTGACTGCGCTGCCGAAGGCATAAGGGCCCGGACGGACCATGGGCTCCAGTGCCTCGAAGCCCTCGAAGATCCAGTGGTGATACCACCGATCGATGTTCGCTTGGTCCTGCCGGAGCTCGTTCTTGAGATAGCGCAGGGGCGAGACGTTGTTGAGCGGGTGGATGTCGCAGGCGATCAGTTGGGCGAGCGCCCGCACTCTCGCCCTTGCGACCGGATCGCGCGGCAAGAACGGCGGCTCAGGATGGACTTCGTCGAGATATTCGATGATCGCCAGCGATTGCGTGAGTACCTCGCCGGAATCGAGCCGCAGCGCCGGCACGCGCATCTGCGGGTTGACCGCTCGGTATTCCGGCTTCTTGTTGAGGCCGCCTGCCTTCTGCAGATGGATCGCCACCATCTCCGCGGTCAAGCCCTTGATGTTGAGCGCGATGCGCACCCGATAGGCGGCGGACGAACGAAAATAGGTGTAAAGCTGCACGTCTCCTCCTTGTAGGGCGATGCTGGACGGCCGCGCGCGACCGTCAGACCTTACTGGGCGCCTTGCCGCTTTCGGTTTCGGCGACCAGTTCTGCCGACCGCTTGGTCAATTGCTTCACCGCACGATCGAAAGCTGCGCGATCTGCCGGCGCGACCACCTCGGCGAGCCGGTCCATGAACGCCAGCGCGCTCGGCGCCAGCTCCTCATAGACCGCGCGGCCGGCCGGCGTGAGCGATAGAAACGATTCGCGCAGATCCGCGCGATTGGCGCGCCGGCTAAGGAATTTGCGTTGCTCAAGGTGCGCCACCGCCCGCGAGACCTTGGTCTTGTGCATATGGGTGTGGGCGCCGACCGCCTTCCCGGTCATCACGCCGTTCTCGCCGAGGGTCACAAGAACCCGCCACTCCGGTATTCCGATACCATAGCGGCCGTAAACGCGCGTGAGCGCCTGCGAAACCAGGCTCGAGAGCACGTTGAGGCGATGGGGCAGAAAATCTTCGAGCTTCAGCAGCGGCGCCTCTGAAGGCGCGGCAGCAGCGTGCGCCGCGTTGTCACGGACTGGACCGGAGTTCATCGTCACCCGCGCCAGCGTGTCGCGCAACCCGTTCCAAGCGCGACCACTGCAGCAAAGATTGGCCGAAGATCGCTAGCCGCGCAACGCAGCGCATCGTGGTCCCGTTTCGCCAACAGCTTTCTGTTGCGCTATTCGCTGCAAAAACGATCCGCAGACTGCATACACGCCGGAGGTTGGTCCCGATGACTGAAGGGATGTTGCTCCGCAGGGCGGCGCCCGGTCGCCCGCACCGGTATCTGCCCCGGCCGGGTGGCGCGATTTCGATAAGTCTTCCGATTCGGCAAGAGCGGCGTCGCGGCCGGCGTATAAGTCGGCTCAGCGCAGGCACTCAATCGCGACGAATTCATCGCGGGTTGAAGTGCCGGTGGTCGCGGGCTCCGTTCCGGCGATCTCCCCGCGGTCGACCTTGCGATATGACGCGGCTTCCACGAAGTTGCGGGCTTTGCAGTAGGCGGTGGCGACCGGCAAACCGCAGCTTGCCCCGGTGGCCAGACAGCGATCGACGCCATAGCCGTCGGAGTTGTTAGCAATGATGAAAACGCGCTTTTCAGCCTGCGCCGCGGTGCCGAAACCGGCAGCCGCGAGCACGAGCGCGGCGAACAGGTACCGCATCCCCAACCCCCCTTTCCCCGGTTTTCCGGGGAACCATGCGTGGAAAAGCCCTAAGGCCCCCCTAACGGCCCCTTCCCGCAGGTGGCCCTGATGTAGCGGGCTTTGCCACTTCTTGCCTAGGACATGAAAGCCACACTTCCTGGCGATCTTGCGGCGCGCGGGGCCCAGGAAATGCCTTACGCGGGCGGCCGCGGCTCGGCCTTGACGCGCTCGGCGCCCTTGCCCATGCTCTGCGGCGATGAACGGCCCTAACCATATCGGCTGCATTTGCCGCGAGATTATTCGCTAGCGATCAACGCTGGCTGCGGCCGTCTTTTCTCCTTATCCGAGATGTTTGGACGCCCGGCCAGCGAGGCCGAGGTGGTGATTTCCGCCGTGCGGTCGTGACGAGACTGTGGTGCGATGGAGCTTACGCTTTACGATACGTTCACGCGCGAGAAGCGCCCCTTCACGCCGCTCGATTCGGCGGGCGTGCGCATGTATGTGTGCGGGCCGACCGTCTATGACTTCGCCCATATCGGCAATGCGCGCCCGGTCATCGTCTTCGATGTTTTGTTCCGCCTGTTGCAGTATCTCGCCAAGCAAGGTGTTTGGGACGGAGGCAAAGGCGAAACGACGGTCACCTACGTGCGTAATATCACTGACGTCGACGATAAGATCAACGCGCGCGCCGCGGAAGAATATCCAGATTTACCGCTGAACGAGGCGATCCGCCGGGTTACGGAGACGACCGACAAGCAGTTTCACGAAGACGTGTCAGCGCTCGGCTGCCTGCCGCCGACGGAAGAGCCGCGTGCGACCGAGCATATCGCCAAGATGAAGGAGCTGATCGAGCGGCTCGTTGCGTCCGAACACGCTTATGTCGCCGAGCAGCACGTGCTGTTTCGCGTCTCCTCGATGGCGGATTACGGCAAGCTCTCGAAGCGCTCGCTCGACGAGATGATCGCGGGCGCACGCGTCGAGGTCGCACCCTACAAGCGCGACCCCATGGATTTCGTCCTCTGGAAACCCTCAAAAGCGGGTGAGCCGGCGTGGCCTTCGCCCCGCGGCATTGCCGCGCCGGGTCGGCCGGGCTGGCATATCGAGTGCTCGGCGATGGCGTGGAAGTATTTGGGCGAGACCTTCGACATCCACGGTGGCGGCATCGACCTTGTCTTTCCGCACCACGAGAACGAGATCGCGCAAACGCGGTGCGTGTTCCACACCCCCTTGATGGCAAATTTCTGGATGCACAACGGCTTCCTGCAGGTCGAGGGCAGGAAGATGGCCAAGTCAGAGGGCAATTTCATCACGATCCGAGAGCTGCGGGCCGACTGGCCGGGGGAGGTGCTGCGCCTCAACATGCTGCGCACACATTACCGGCAGCCGATTGATTGGACGATTGCTAGTCTCGAAGAAGCTTTGACCACTTGGACTGATTGGAAAAAAATAATCTCACAAGTGGATGTCCAGAAGATCGAAATACAGCCCGACGAGCAGTTCGTGGGGGCGCTACTGGATGATCTGAACACATCAGCAGCAATTAGCTACCTACACGAGGTTGCCAAGGTCGCGCACAACAGCCTTGAAGCTAGCGCTGTTCTATATCGCGACCTTGTGTTCTCGGGATTGATTCCGGATCAGTTAGCAGTCGCGGAAGAAGGAAAATTAAAAGTCAAAAAGGAAGTGCAATTACCCGATGATGCAGATGCGGATACTATAGCGCGGTATAAACCGCAGATCGAAACTGTGCTCAGTAAGTGGTTTGCCGATTTGCCCTCATCTGTGAACAGCACGTCCACTCTATCGACGGCGACGCGGTTACTCTCCCTAGACCCTGGCCAGATCCGAGTTTGGAAACTCTGGACGAAACACAATCCATACTATCTCTCTTCGAGTGATCGTGCGCATGTCGAGCAAGTGATCGGAATTGAACCGCTAAATGAACGCATAGAAGCGCGGCTGGCGGCACGAAACGCCAAGGACTTTGTCCAATCTGATACTATCCGCGATGAGCTAAAGGCGAAAGATATCGAGCTAGAGGACCACAAGGACGGCACCACGACCTGGAAGGTGAAACGATGAGCGCGCGGAGCAAACCGAAGCTGGCGCTGCGACCCTTCTTGCCAGCGGACGCGCCGCTGCTTGCGGAGATCTTTCGCGCCAGCATCGCGGACCTCTCCGGTGACGACTATAGCCAGGCGCAACAGGAGGCCTGGGCGGCGATGGCGGACGATGAGGGGGCCTTCGCCGCGCGGCTCGCCAACGCGCTGACTTTACTCGGCACCATCGAGGGGTCGCCGGTCGGCTTCGCGTCGCTCGCTGGCGCGGAGCGCATCGACATGCTCTACGTGCATCCCGCCGCTGCAGGACGAGGAATCGGCAGCATGTTGATCGATGCGCTGGAGAAGCTCGCGGCCTCGCGCGGTGCCGCTCGTTTGACTGCCGACGTGAGCGATAGCGCGCAGGATTTCTTCAGGCGGCGGGGCTTCCTCGCCACGCAACGCAACACGATTGAACTCGGCGGCGAGTGGCTGGCGAACACGACGATGGAAAAGCGGCTTACCCCCAAGGAGCGCGCGCAATGAATCATCCGCGAGCGCCGAGCATCCAGCGCCATCACGTGGTGATCGCGATCGTCGCAATCGTGGTCGCGGTCGCGCTGGTGCTGAACTATTATCTGTGGTGAGCGATGACCCGCGAACGCCTTTATCTCTTCGACACCACGCTGCGCGATGGCGCGCAAACGAACGGCGTCGACTTTACGCTCAACGACAAGCTTGCCATAGCGCGGATGCTGGACGAACTCGGCATCGATTACATTGAGGGCGGCTATCCCGGCGCAAATCTGACCGACACGCAGCTGTTCGCCGAGCCTCGCGGCTTCAAAGGAACCTTCACCGCATTCGGCATGACTCGGCGCCCCGGTCGCTCGACCTCGAACGACCCCGGGCTTGCGGCGCTCCTGGAGGCGAAGGCGGACGCCATCTGCTTCGTGGCGAAATCCTGGGATTACCATGTGCGGGTGGCGCTCGAGACCAGCACGGAGGAAAACCTCGCCTCGATCCGCGACAGTGTGCGTGCGGCCGTGCGCAGCGGCCGCGAGGTGCTGCTCGACTGCGAGCATTTCTTCGATGGCTACAAGGCGGATGCGCCCTTCGCGCTCGCCTGCGCCAAAGCCGCATATGACGAAGGCGCGCGTTGGGTGGTGCTCTGTGATACGAATGGCGGGGCGCTACCGCACGAGGTCGAGAAGATCGTCCGCGACGTGGTTACGGTGATCCCGGGCAGCCACCTCGGGATACACGCCCATAATGACACCGAGCAGGCGGTGGCCAATTCGCTTGCCGCGGTGCGCGCCGGCGCGCGCCAGATCCAGGGCACGCTCAACGGACTCGGCGAGCGCTGCGGCAACGCTAACCTGGTGTCCATCATTCCGACGCTGAAGCTCAAGCGCGAGTTCGCGGACCGTTTCGATACCGGCGTGTCCGACGCCCAGCTCAAGAGCCTAGCGCACGCCTCGCGCACGCTGGATGAGATGCTCAATCGCGCGCCCAACCGGCACGCACCCTATGTCGGCGAAAGCGCGTTCGCGACCAAGGCCGGGATTCACGCCTCCGCCATCATGAAGGACCCTGCGACCTACGAGCACGTGCGGCCTGAGGCGGTGGGCAACCGGCGCAAGCTACTGGTCTCGGATCAGGCCGGTAAATCCAACGTGCTCGCCGAACTCGACCGTATCGGGCTCAAGGTCGACAAGGACGACCCCCGGATCGCCCGGCTTCTCGACGTGGTGAAGGAGCGCGAGGCGATGGGCTATGCGTACGAGGCGGCGGACGCCTCCTTCGAGCTCTTGGCCCGGCGCGTGCTCGGCAAGGTACCGAGCTACTTCGATGTCGAGAAGTTCGACGTCACGGTCGAACAGCGCGACAATGCGCTTGGCCAGCGCGTCACGGTATCCTTGGCGGTGGTCAAGGTGAAGGTCGACGGCGAGCATTTGATCTCGGCGGCGGAAGGCAATGGTCCCGTCAACGCGCTCGATCTTGCGTTGCGCAAAGACCTCGGCAAATACCAGAGCTACATCAGCGGGCTCGAGCTGACCGATTACCGCGTGCGCATTCTCAACGGCGGCACCGAGGCGGTCACCCGCGTCTTGATCGAGAGTCAGGACGAAACCGGTGAGCGCTGGACTACAGTCGGCGTCTCGCCCAACATCATCGATGCCTCATTTCAGGCGCTCATGGATTCCATCATCTACAAGCTCGTGCGCTCCGGCGCGCCGGCGTGATCGCTCCGCGGCAATAGCCCGGATCGAGCGAAGCGAGAACCGGATGCTTCCATGAGGCAGTCGCGCATTTTGCGGGCTACGAACCCCACACCTTGCGCGCCAATGATCGACCATATCTCCATCGCAGTTGGCGATCTCGACCGGGCCGCACGGTTCTATCAAGCGGTACTTGGTGCGATCGGGTATGAAAAGCTCGTCGTTCGCCCGCGTACCGTGGGCTTCGGCAAGACCTATCCCGAATTTTGGCTCAATCTGCGCGCGGCCATGGCGCCGGTCGACGGCGACGGCGGGGCGCACGCGGCGCTGCGCGTGCGCAGGACCGAGTTGGTCGATGCCTTCCATGCTGCTGCCATTGCGGCGGGCGGCACCTCGGACGGGGCACCGGGCCTGCGGCCACAACACGGCGAAGGCTATTATGCCGCATTCATTCGTGACCCCGACGGTAACCGCATCGAGGCGGTCACCTTTCTCAAGGCCCAGGAGTAGCGCCCGCGCCGGCTACATTCGCTCGTCGGTGACCGGCGTCATTTGTTTTTCCGCTTCCGGAACGAGGCGCGCGGCCTCGAATAGCTTCGGTAGAACCTCCTCGACGCGATCGGCCACGAGCAGGTTGACCGGTAGGCCCGCGCGAATGAAGTCGAGCTTCTCCATCTGCTCGAGCAACAGGCACAGCGGATCCCAGAAACTCGCGACGTTGAGGATCATGATCGGCTTCTTGTGGCGGCCGAGCTGCGCCCAGGTCAGCTGCTCAACCAGTTCCTCGAGCGTTCCCACGCCCCCCGGCAGTGCGACGAAGGCGTCCGCGCGCTCGAACATCACCCGTTTGCGCCCGTGCATGTCGGGCGTGATTACCCGCTCCTGCACGCGCAGCAGCATGTGCTCGCGATTGACCAGGAAGTCCGGAATGACCCCGGTAACCGATCCGCCGTGGTCGAGGACCGATTCGGCAAGCGCTCCCATCAGTCCGACCGAGCCGCCGCCATAAACGAGCCGGATATTGTTCTCGGCGAGAATGCGGCCAAGCTTCGTCGCCGCCTCCATGAATGCTGGATTGGTGCCGGGGCCGGAAGCGCAATAGACGCAAATCGAGTTGATTGTGCTCATAGGAGAAGGATCTGACGCGGGCCAACGAGCCCGTCAAGCCGCCTCAAAAGGTCATCGCCGCGCTTGACCGAACCGGAAGTGGAGCCCGCGGGTAACGTACGGCGGCTCGATATGGACGGTGATTGCCGACTTAAAAATCTCTATATGAAAGGCGTGGGACGGTCTGCGGTCGCGGCCGTCACTGCGGGCCGGTATGAGAATGGATCCCCATCCGCGTTCGAGCGAGGCGTTGAAGCGCGATGTGTCCGCGGACGGCGGTGCCTCGCTGTTTGCAATCATGCCCGGGCTATGGCCCTACATTTGGCCGCAGGACCGCCGCGATCTTAAGCATCGCGTTGCCGCAGCGATAGTGCTGCTGCTGGCGGCCAAGCTCGCCACCATCGCGGTCCCCTTCACGTTCAAATGGGCGACCGACGCGCTCGCGGGGCAGGGGAGCGCGCCGCTAGCGCCGTCATCGTGGCTCCTCTGGGCGCTCGCGGCTCCGATCGCAATGACCATTGCCTACGGAGGCACGCGCATTCTGATGGCTGTGCTCACTCAGATGCGTGACGGCGTTTTCGCCCAGGTCGCCATGAACGCGGTGCGCCGGCTCGCCTACCGAACGTTCGAGCACATGCACCAGCTTTCGCTGCGGTTCCATCTCGAGCGCAAGACCGGTGGTTTGACGCGGGTGCTGGAACGCGGGCGCAACGCCATCGAGACGATCGTACGCATGGTAATCATGCAGCTCGTGCCGACCATCATCGAGCTGGCGCTGATCTTCGCTGTACTGCTCTATCAGTTCGATTGGCGCTACGTCGTCGCCATTGTGGCCGTGATCGCGCTTTACACGGCATTCACCTATCAGGCGACCGAGTGGCGCATCAATATCCGCCGCCGGATGAACGACAGCGACACCGACGCCAACGTTAAGGCCATCGACTCGCTGCTCAACTACGAGACGGTGAAGTATTTCGTTGCCGAAGAGCGCGAAGCCAGACGCTACGACCGCTCTATGGCGCGTTACGAGGAGGCGAGCGTGGAAGCTTATGTGTCGCTCGCCGTGCTCAACGCCGGTCAAGCGACCATCTTCACGCTCGGCCTCGCCGGCGTCATGGTGATGTGCGCCTACGGAGTCAAGGAGGGTACCAATACCGTCGGCGACTTCGTCATGATCAACGCAATGATGATCCAGCTCTATCAGCCGCTCAATTTCATGGGCATGGTCTATCGCGAGATCAAGCAGGCGGTGATCGACATTGAGCGGATGTTCTCGATCCTCGCGCGCGAGCCTGAGATCAAGGACAAACCGGGCGCCAGGCCGCTCATGATCAAACGCGGGACGATCCGGTTCGACAACGTCTCTTTCGCGTACGAACCCGATCGGCAGATCCTCAACGGACTGAGCTTCGAGGTGCCCGCCGGCCATCGGGTCGCGGTGGTCGGTCCGTCCGGCGCCGGCAAGTCGACCATCTCGCGCCTGCTGTTTCGTTTCTACGAGGTCAGCGGCGGGCGCATTTCCATCGATGGCGAAGATATCCGTGACGTCACACAGGATTCGTTGCGGGCGGCGATCGGGATCGTGCCGCAGGACACAGTCCTGTTCAACGATACCATCCGCTACAACATCCGCTACGGCCGCTGGGAAGCGAGCGATGCGGAAGTCCAGGAGGCGGCGCGCCTCGCCCAAATCGACGCCTTCGTTCGTTTGTCGCCCAAGGGATACGAGACCGAGGTGGGCGAGCGCGGCTTGAAGCTTTCCGGTGGCGAGAAGCAGCGCGTGGCCATCGCCCGCACCATCCTGAAAGCCCCGCCCATCCTGGTGCTCGACGAGGCCACTTCCGCGCTCGACAGCCATACCGAGAAGGAGATCCAGGACGCGCTCGAGCGGGTCTCTCAGAATCGCACCACGCTTGTCATCGCGCATCGCCTCTCCACCATTGTCGGGGCCGACGAGATCCTCGTGCTCGATCAAGGCGCCATCGTCGAGCGCGGCAGCCATCACCAACTGCTGGCAAAGGGGGGACTCTATGCCAGCATGTGGAACCGGCAGCGCGAAGCTGCAGCGGCGCGCGAGAAGCTCGCGTTGGTCGACGACGAGGTTGTTGCGCCTAACCGAAACCCGCCGGCGCTGGAGGAGCCTGATCTCTCTGTCGACAAGGAGCTCTCGGGGCCGCCGATCGAGCGCGCGGACGCCGCGGAATAAACATGTCGATTCTTGCCTCCATCCGCTCCCAGCTGGCGCCGGTCCACCGCGAGGGCCTGCGCTTCATCGTTGCCTTCGCGCTGGTGAGCCTGCTGTTGTTCTGGCTGTGGCCGCCACTCGGCTGGCTTGGCGTCTTGGCGACGATCTGGTGCGCGTATTTCTTCCGCGACCCCGCGCGGGTGACGCCGCTCCGCGACGGGCTCCTGGTGGCTCCCGCCGACGGGCGTGTGAGCCGCGTCGCGGACGCGGTGCCGCCGAAGGAGCTCGAATTGGGCGAGCGGCCGCTGCCCCGGGTGTCGATCTTCATGAGCGTGTTCGATTGCCACGTGAACCGCAGCCCGCTCGACGGGAAGATCGAGCGGCTGATCTATCATCCCGGCGCCTTCGTGAGCGCCGACCTCGACAAGGCGAGCGAGAGCAACGAACGCAACAGCCTGCTTATCATCAGCAACGGGCGCCGCGTCGGGGTGGTACAGATCGCGGGTCTGGTCGCGCGACGAATTGTGTGTTTCGTGCGCGAGGGTGCAACAGTGACAGCTGGCGAGCGCATCGGCATGATTCGCTTCGGCTCGCGCGTGGATGTCTACCTGCCTGTGGGCACGCGGCCGCTCGTCGCCGAGGGACAGACCGCCATTGCCGGGGAGACGGTCATCGCCGACCTCGCCGCGGGCGAGCCGCAGCGCAGCGTCCAGGTCAGCTAAGCTATTAATGCACAATGGTTAATCGGCAACGGCCCTAGCAGGACCGTAAATCATTCGCTATTCTCGCCGCATGCCGTTTTCCCCCTTCGATCCCGGCCGCCGCGAGGACAAGCGCCCGCGTTTTCGCCTCATCCCGGTGCGCACGCTGCTGCCCAACCTGATCACGCTGCTTGCGCTGTGTGCGGGGCTAACCGCGATTCGTCTGGCGGTCGAGGACAAGCTCGAGTGGGCCGTCGCAGCAATCGTATTTGCCGCCCTGCTCGACGGCATCGACGGCCGGATTGCCCGCATGCTCAAGGGCGCGTCGCGTTTCGGCGCCGAGCTCGACAGCCTTGCCGATTTCGTCAATTTCGGCGTGGCGCCGGCGCTGATGCTGTACTTCTGGGGACTGCATCAACTCGGCAATCTCGGTTGGATCGCCGCTATGGTGTTCGCGATCTCGACTGCGCTGCGCCTCGCGCGATTCAATGTCATGGTCGATGATCCCGCCAAGCCGGCGTGGGCGGCAAAGTTCTTCATGGGCGTACCGGCGCCGGCCGGGGCCATCACAGTTCTCCTCCCGATCTACATCTATTTTCTCGGCGTTCCGCGGCTGCCCGGCACGGCGCTTTTGACCTTCCTCTACACCCTCTACACGTTCGCGATTGCCGTGCTCATGGTCTCTCGGCTGCCGGTCTTCTCCGGCAAGCGAGTAGGTAAACGCGTCGCTCCCGAAATGGTGCTGCCGGTCTTCGTCATGGTGGTGCTGTTCTTTGCGCTGCTGATTTCTTATCCGTGGGTGGTGCTCACCACCGGCACCCTCTGTTATCTCGTGAGCCTGCCGGTCGGCTACCTGTCCTACCGCCGCCACGAGCGCAACGACGCGGCAGGCGCGAGCGCTGCGGCCTCGAGCGCTCCCGCCGGCGCGCACGCGCGTACGCAAAGCGAGGCACCGGCGCTATCACCCGGTCACGGCGAACATCCCCCCGATCGGCCCGCGCGGCTCAATTGAGGCGCGGGCCTCGTCATGCGGGCTCGACCCGCGCATTCGTCTACTTCGCAAGAAGATTGCCGGTAGCCGGCACTGAGGATGCGTACTCAGCCCGGCAGCGGATGTCCCGGCATGAGATCGTAGGGATGTTTCCAGCCCGGCAGTGCCTTGATGCGGTCGAGCCACACTGCAATGTTCTTGTGCTGGGCGGCGATGTCGAAGCCGAATTCCTCCGCCGGATAGTAGAGGTAGCCGGCCAGCGACAGATCGGCGATGCTCGGCCGCGTGCCGAGCAGGAAAGGCCGGCTCGAAAGGCGCTTGTCGACAACGCCGAGGTTGTTGTCGATGCGGCCCTTGAGAAAAGCGAGCACGGCCGGATCGCCCGGCGGTTTAGCGAAACACTGCAAGAAGCGATAAGGCCCGAGAAAGCCGTTGACCTTTTGATTGTCGAAGATGATCCAGCGCAGCGCCTCAAGCCTTTCGTCCTCGCCCTCGGGGCGGAACTGTCCCGACCGGTCGGCGAGATAGGTCAGGATCACGCCGGACTGGCTGAGCTTCTTACCTTGATGCGCCAGCACCGGCACCTCGCCCATTTCGTTGACGTTGCTGCGGTATTGCGCCGAGCGCGGCTCGCCCTTGCCGAAGAAATCCACCCAGAGCGGCTCCCAGTCGGCACCGATGAGGTTGAGCATCAACGCGGCACGATAGGCGTTGCCGGATTGAGCGAAACAATAGAGTTGGTACTCGGCCATGGCCACTCACGCGCGCTCACTTCATGGTCGGAATCACGAATTCGGCGCCCTCCTTGGTGCCGGATGGCCAACGCGAGGTCACCGTCTTGGTCTTGGTGTAAAAGCGCACCGCGTCGGGGCCGTGCTGGTTCAAGTCGCCGAACCCCGAGCGTTTCCAGCCGCCAAAGGTGTAATAGGCGAGCGGCACCGGGATCGCGAAGTTCACGCCCACCATGCCGACGTTCACTCGGGTGGCGAAGTCGCGGGCGGTGTCGCCATCCCGGGTGAAGATGGCGACGCCATTGCCGTACTCGTGCTCTGAGGGAAGGCGCAGAGCTTCCTCGTAGGTGTTGGCGTGCACGACCGAGAGCACCGGACCAAAGATCTCCTCCTTATAGATGCGCATGGTGGGCGTCACTTCGTCGAACAGACAGCCGCCCATGAAGAAGCCGCCCTCGTAGCCTTGCAGCTTGAAGCCACGGCCATCGACTTTGAGCTTGGCGCCTTCCCTGATGCCCAACTCGACGTAGCTCTTCACCTTGTCGAGAAGCACCTTGGTGATCATCGGTCCGTAGTCGGCCTGTGGATCGCTCGAGGGGCCGACCTTCAAGCTCTCGACTCGCGGGATAAGCTTGTCGACCAGGATATCCGCGGTCTTTTTGCCGACCGGCACCGCAACCGACACCGCCATGCAGCGTTCGCCGGCCGAGCCGTAGCCCGCGCCGATCAGCGCGTCGACCGCCTGGTCCATATCGGCATCGGGCATCACCACCATGTGGTTCTTGGCGCCGCCGAAGCACTGCACGCGTTTACCGTGCGCGCAACCGGTGGTGTAGATGTATTCCGCGATCGCGGATGAGCCGACGAAGCCGATGGCGCGCACACGCGGATCGGTGAGCAAGGCATCGACCGCCTGCTTGTCGCCGTTGATGACGTTGAGCA
>DATNNX010000266.1:0-13768 GCA_035601615.1 Xanthobacteraceae bacterium | reverse complement strand
ACCGCACTCGGCCCTCGCCGGCAGGACGCCCGACGAGACCTATGCTATCGACAGGGAGCAGGAGAAACTGGCGGCGTAATCAAACCCAGAAACCACCTTAGCCAAGCCGCCATTCTGTCCCGGAAAACGGGACCACCTCTGCCATGTGGGAGTGGATTTAGTTCCGTCCTGATGTATGCTTGTGCCGCTCTTGTCGGGGATTGCTGTTCTTAGTTGGTCAGTGGTCCTCCTTGATGGCGTTAAACACAAGGAGAAAAACTATGAAGGCTTGGTCAGTCATCGGTCTGCTGTGCGCTGCAACGATCTTCGCGATGGTACCGATCTCACCGCAAGTAACGTCACGCGGTGTAGAGCTGAGCGTCGATCAAGCGCAAGCTGTCACGTATCGGCGTGCCCGTGTGACGGCGCGCCGGGTGGGAAGACGCGAGTACCGACAAGAGCGACGTGCTGTTCGTCGCGGCGCCTATTAGGCTCCAGCTAACGGCTACGCTGCTTCTCCCACCACCGCAGAGTGAGCGGAGTGAAGAGGCTCAGTTAAATCCGCTCTGCTAACTAAGGCCCTGGCCGGACAAGCCGCAACCCGGCTGGGGCCTCTTCCCTCTACAGCCCTCTTGCTGCTCCTACGCCGCCTGGACAAGATCGACGACCGCATACTTAGAAGTTTTGCTTCTTCCACATCACCTTCAGGCTGATATCGCTTAGATTTGATTGAGCCAAGGCCAGTAGGGCGCCATCACGCAGTCTGGCATAATCGAGCTCACCGTCCCTAGCGGCTGCAATAATATGTTTTGCGAGTATTGCTCGCACAGCTTCGGCCTTAGCCTCCGAGTAGACGACCCCACTGGCTTGAACGGTCTCCCATGCCTTATCGAAAGCAGCGACCAGAATCTCGACTTCATCAGGATCAAACCATGCGAGAAGGTCACGCATTTCACGGCTGCCCACTGGCGATGGTAAGAACCTAGCGGAACGTTTGCGATTTTCAAATTAGGACAGAAGGCTCGGAATTAGGACAGTACCCAACTGACCCGCTTTGCATTTCTTCGTGCATCGCCTAGCATTCATTCCTACCTGACCCCGCCGTTCCTTCCACTCGGTCAGGCACGGGGATCGAGAACGAAAGACAGCCTCGGGTGGCGGGATCAGGGGAATTAGTCGCCCGTCAAGGCTGTCATCCTGAGCAAGGAGCAGGGAGCTATGTCATGGTAGCTCCCTCTCTTTATTCTTATGTCGTTGTTGGCAGACCTCAACGCAGGTGCTCAGGCAACCTCGACCAATGCGTCATCTTGCGCATGATTGTCCCCCGATCCTGTTCTTAAGAAGCAGGCGGTACAAATTGTCTTTGGACAGGCGATGCTTCTGAGTGGCGATGCCACTCAAAAAATTCTTCGGCCAGAGCAACGCTTGAGATAAAGGATGCAATGCATCCACCGGCAATCAGCATCCATTTGAAGCCGCCGAAGTTCAGAACCCAAATTACGCTGGCCGTCGAGCACATCCAGGTAGCGATCAACAGCGCGCAATAGATGATGTGTCGCATGATTGCCCCCGATCTCGCTTCCCTCGATACCACTCAGGGAATGGGGCGGAATTGGTTCCCCGGATGGAAATTCACTTATAATGTGTCGCTTCCGCATCTTACTAACCACTTACTAGCCCCCCACCGCCTCCATGATTAACAAGCAGGATCAAACAGTTATCACCAACTCGATGCAGACATGGGAACAGGTGCGCAAGCGCCTGGATCAGAACACGCCATTCTCCAACATGTACGAGACGCCGTACTACCGCGATGCGGTGTACGACCATTTTTCCAAGCAGGAATACCAGCGGCGCTACCGGGCGCTGCGCGAGAAGATGCGCGAGCACAAGCTCGACTGCGTGATCGTGCCGGGCGGCCCGAGCCATTGGAGCTTCGGCGGCGGCATGCAATGGCTCACGGGCCATTGGGAATGGCACGCGATCGCGTCATACGTCGTGGTGCCGCTCGACGCCGAACCGACGCTGATCTTCTCGATGGGCGGCACCCACGCCGAGGCCTGCCGGCGCGAATGCGCCAATGCCCTGTCCGACGTGCGCCACAGCCGCGGCGGCAGATACGCCGAGGTCATCGTCGAGCGGCTCAACGAGCTCAAGCTCGAGCGCGGCCGCATCGGCCTTCTCGAGGTCGACGCGCGGCACGGCGATTATCTCCCGGTCAACCAGTACAACGTGCTGCGCTCCTCGCTGCCGGAGGCCGAGCTCGTCTTCACCAAGGGCTTCATGCACGAGCTGATCGTGGTGCACAGCGAGGAGGAACTGCGCTGCGTGCGCCGGGCCGGCGTACTCTGCGAGCGCGCCATGCAGGCAATCGTGGCGCGCGCGAAGCCCGGGGTGGCGGAGTATGAGCTGCGCGCCGCCGCCGGCGCCGCCATTCTCGACGGTGGCGGCGACATCGATTTTCTCATCATCGGATCGACCCCAATGGCCGATCCGGCGATGGTGTTCGGCAACCCGCGCCCCTCGCAGCGCAAGCTCCAGACGGGGGACATCATCAATATGGAGCTCGCCGCCGGCTACAACGGCCTCTCCGCCCAGATCGGCTCGCCGATCACGCTCGGGCCGCCGCCCGACATGGTGCGTAAATTCTGGGACGAGATCACGCTGCCCGGCTATCGCAAGATCGTCGCCGAGATCCAACCCGGCAACGCCACCGACAACATGCGTCTAGCTAGTCGCTTCTTTCGCGAGCATGGCGTGCAGTCGCGTCCGACGCAGGTGCACGGCATCGACATTGTGACCGACAAACCGCACGTCTTCGCCGAGCGCACCGAGGCCGATGAGGTCGACAAGGTGCTCAAGCCCGGCATGATCATCATGGCCGAACCCAATCCGATCACGGCGAACGGAATGTTCGGCATTTTTCTCGGCCACACCTTCATCGTGACCGAGACTGGCCACGAATGCGTCGACAATTTTCCGCTCGAGATTGCCGTAGCTCAGGGTTGATATCGATTGGATAAATTTCACGCGTGCTGATCAAAACCGAAAGCCAGAGCGTCCACCGCATCGCCGCCGCCTCGTTGGGAGGATTCCTCGAGGATGCCCTGCGCGCCTGCGGACTGCCGCAGGCCGATGCCGCCATCGCCGCCAGCGCGATGCTCGAGGCCGATCTCACCGGCTCGGATGCGCATGGTGTGTTTCGCCTCGCGGGCTATGTGCGCCAGCTCAAGCGCGGCGCGATCAACCCGCGAGCGAGCATCCGCGTGCTGGAGCGCTCTTCGGCGAGCGCGCTCATCGACGGCGACCACGGCATGGGGCACGTGGTGATGACCTATGCCGCCAATCTCGCCGTGGAGCTCGCACGCGACGCGGGCGTGGGCTGGGTCGGCGCGCGCCGCTCAAATCACGCCGGTGCCGGCGCGATCTATGCCGCCATCCCGCTCCAACACGGCATGGTCGGAATCTATGGCGCGGCATCGAGCGTGAACCACATGGCGCCCTGGGGCGGCAGCGAGCCGCTCCTCGGCACCAATCCGATCGCGGTTGCGATCCCGGCCGGCGATGAGCCGCCGGTGGTGCTGGATATCGCCACCTCGCTTGCATCGAACGGCGCGATCAGGAGCTACGAGCTCGAAGGAAAGCCGATGCCCCAGGGTTGGGTGCAGCATCGCGGCGACGGCTCGACGATCGCCGATCCGCGACGGATCGAGGAGGGCACGTATCTTCCCATGGGCGGCTACAAGGGCAGCGGACTTTCCATCGTCATCGGCCTCTTGGCCGGACCCCTCAACCGCGCAGCCTTCGGCCGCGACATCCGGGATTTCGCCGCGCCCGCGGGCGGAAAGGGCAATGTCGGGCAATTCGTCATCGCGTTCGATGTCTCGCGATTTGTTCCGCTTCCCGCGTTCAAGGCCGAGGTCGACCGCCACATTCGCGACCTCGTGTCCTCGCACCGGCTGCCCGGCCGCGATGCGATTCGGGTGCCCGGCATGGGACGCGCGGCGCGCCGGGCCGAGCGCGAACGCGACGGCGTGCCGCTCTCTGCGACCGTGCTGGCGCAGGTCGAGGAGCTTGCCAAATCGCTCGACATCGCCCCGCTGAGTGCGCGCGCATGACGGCGGCCTCTGGATCGCCGTTCTGGCGCTTCTCGTTGCGCTTCTACCGCCAGGATGGCGTCGCGGACGCCTGCATCACTTTGCAAGAGGAGGCCGGCGTCGACGTCAATCTACTCTTGTTCCTGCTCTGGCATGCGACGCGAAAGCGGACGTTGTCTGCAAGCGAGATCGCTGAGGTCGAACGGCGGATCGCGCCGTGGCGCAATATGACGGTCATACCGTTGCGCACGATGCGGCGCGCGCTGAAATCGCCGCCCGCGCTCGTTGCCGGCGGACCCGCCGAACTGTTTCGCACCAGGATCAAGGCGGTCGAGCTCGAGGCCGAGCGGCTCCAGCAGGAGGCGATGCACGAACTCGTCGGCCCATCCGCAATGGGAGCGCCGGCGCCGTCGCTTGAGGCGGCCGCGCGGGCCAATATCGAAGCCTATGCCGCCACGTGCGGTCGCGCTTTTCCTTCACCCGCAACCGAAACCCTGCTCGCGGCGCTTGGGCGCCTCGGGTGCAACCCGGAGGAATGACATGGACAAGGACACTTATGATCGCGGCCTCACCATGCGCCGCAAGGTGCTCGGCGAAGAGTATGTGGATCGCGCGCTCAAGAGCGCCGACGACTTCAATCGTGATTTCCAGCGCATCGTCACTCAGTACTGTTGGGGAGAGACTTGGGGCGACGCCACGCTAAGCCCGCGCGAGCGCTCGATCCTCAATCTCGGGATGATTGCTGCGCTCGGCAAAATGGAGGAATTCCAGACGCACGTCCGTGGCGCGCTTCGCAACGGACTTACGCCCAACGAGATCCGCGCCGTGCTCACGCAAATTGCCGTCTACTGTGGTGTCCCGGTCGGGGTGGACTGCTTCCGGATCGCCAAAACGGTATTGGGCGAGGGTAAGCCGAAGTGACCGCATTTGGGCAGCTATAGTGGAACCTGTCGCAGCTCTAGTGGAGCCTGTGTAAGTCATTGAATGGCGGTAACTTCTGTGGGGTGGGACTTATCAAGATCTTGGTCATCTTTTTCCGGCTATGGTCTTGAATGTGCCTTGTTCCTGGTCGATTCCATTGATCGACCCGGGGCTGCGTCAGGGGAGGGGGCATGAATTTCCGCACCACAGGTGCCATCGCGGCGCTACTGATCGGCATTGGGGCGTCTGCCGGGGACGCGTCCGCGCAATACTCCCCGCAGCCGCAAGCCTATCCGCCGGCTTATCCTCCTGCGCAAGGCTATCCGCCGCATCGGCCGCTGCCGCCGATTGCCGACGCGGACGACAATCAGATCTACGATCTGCAAGGCCGTCCCCTTCCACCGGCTGCGGTCGAGCCGTCTGCACCCGGCGCGCCCTATGGTCACGCCGGTTATCCGGATGAGGCGGTGCCTCCGCCGCCTGGCTATCGCGATCCGCCGCAGCAGGGCTACCGCGAGCAGCAAGCGCCGCAAGGCTACGAACCGGCCGCGACGGGCACGCGTCCCTATTATGGCTCGCCCAATCCGAATTATGCCGCGCCTGCGGCGGGCACTCCGTACGAACCCGACGCCGCGCGGCCGCCGCTGCCGATCAGTCCCGGCCATCTCGGTGCGGGACAAGATGAGCCCGCCGCCAGTGGCGCCGCGACGCCGGTCGATCCACGAAATATGGCGGCCTTCCCGCCCGAGGTGCGGCCTGAGACTGGTCCGAAAAAGCAACTGCCGCCGCAGTTCCGGCGCACGCTCGTCGACTACTATACCAAGGAGCCGGCCGGCACGCTCATCATCGATACGCCGAACACGTATCTCTATCTCGTGCTCGGCCAAGGCAAAGCGATGCGCTACGGCATCGGCGTAGGCCGCGAAGGCTTCACGTGGGCCGGCGCGGAACGGGTCACGAAGATGGCGGAATGGCCCGACTGGACTCCGCCGGAGGAGATGATCGTGCGCCAGCCCTATCTGCCGCGCTTCATGGCCGGCGGTGAGACCAACCCGCTTGGCGCGCGGGCGCTCTATCTCGGCAAAACGGTGTACCGCATCCACGGCACCAATCAGCCCTCGACCATTGGCACCTTCGTCTCTTCAGGCTGTATTCGCCTGACCAACGAGGACGTCACGGATCTCTTTACGCGCGTGAAAGTCGGCACGCGTGTGGTAGTGCTGCCGGGCAAGCCGCCGGCGACCGCGGCGGCAACGCCCATTGCTCCGCCCGGAGCTGCGGCATCCTCTGCGGGTGCACCGATTCCGTCGGCCGGGGCTCCGGTGACGAGCGCCCCGCTCGGCCCGCCCCCCTCTGCCATGGCGCGGTGATCAGAGAACAACCGCCGATCCCGTCAATCGATCACCCGGACCGACTTGCCGTCGAGGAAAGCCCGGATGTCGTCGACCACGCCGGCGAAATAGGCGCGATAGTTCTGCATGGCCACGTAGCCGAGATGCGGCGTGAGCACCACGTTGTCCATTTTGCGCAGCGGATGATCGATGGGCAGCGGCTCGACGTCGAATACGTCGAGCCCGGCGCCCGCGATCTTCTTCTCGCGTAGCACCGCCAGCAGCGCCGGCTCGTCGATGATCGGCCCGCGCGACGTGTTGACGATATAGGCCGTTGGCTTCATCAGGCCGAGTTCCTTCGCGCCGACGAGGCCGCGCGTGCGTTGCGAGAGGACCACGTGGATCGTGAGGAAGTCCGCTTGGCGGAAGAGATCCTCCTTGCCTACGTAGTCGACGCCGATCTCTTTGCACTTCTCCGGCGTCAGGTTCTGGCTCCAGGCGACGACCTTCATCCCGAACGCCTGAGCGATTTTCGCGGTTCGGGTGCCGAGTTTGCCCAGCCCGAGCACGCCGAGCGTCAGCCCCTCGAGGTCGAGCCCGATCGTCGTCTGCCAAGGCATGCCGGCCTTCATCCGTGTGTT
This sequence comes from Xanthobacteraceae bacterium, assembly GCA_035601615.1. Classification (GTDB taxonomy): domain Bacteria; phylum Pseudomonadota; class Alphaproteobacteria; order Rhizobiales; family Xanthobacteraceae; genus VAZQ01. Next base: position 6,799 of record DATNNX010000266.1, on the reverse strand, counting down.
CTCGTAGCCGATGCGACGGGTCAGCTCGAGCATCAGGCCGATGGCGATGCCCGAGGTCGGACTGCCGACCGCTGGCGTGCCGCAGACGACGATGCCGCGCTCTTTGGCCGCGGCGACGTCGATCGATGCATTGCGCATGCCCGTGGTGATGAGGAGCTTGAGCCGCGGCAGCTTCTCGATTACGGCGCGCGGGAAAGCGGTGCGCTCGCGCATGGCGCAGACGATCTCGAAGTCCTGCAGCGCCCCGATGACCTTATCGGCTCCGCCGAGATGCGTGTTGAATACTTTGATATCGAGGTCGCCCAAAACCTTTGACCAGTCAGCCACCGTGAGAGCGACATTCTGATAATCATCGAGAATCGCGCAGCGATGACGAGGCATGACACAATGTCCGTGCGTTGGCCCGTGGAGACGAAGGAAAGCACCGGGTGGGATCGCCCCTATAGCACAGGGCAAACCGCTCTGCGGCACAATCGCCACACGTCTTGGCGCGAATCCTAAAATAAGGAGATACCGTCGCCGCGTGCTCGCCGCGATCGCTGCAATTCCGCCGAGTACGCGATCTGGCCCGCATTCCTGCGGGCGCCCGAGAACTCGTCCCTTCTATCCGAGGACTTCCGCTCGCTGCCGCGCTATCAGCGCTTCGCGCGCACACGCACGAGCGCCGGCATCGCATGATAGACAGCGGCCGTCCGGTCGTGTTTGGCGTGCCATTTGGGGCCCGGCCCGCGCATATAATAGAGTTCGGGCCGATACGGATCGAACAGGCCTCGTGCCAAAGTCTGCACGAATTCGGCGAGGTCGGCCAATACGCTTGGCACCCGGTTCTTCCTCGCGCCGCCTCGAATTGGTCTTGCCATGGACCCCATCCGGCGCGAGTAGCGCCGGCTCCCCGTTCGCTCCGTCCCCATCCCGCGGAGCGTCCCCTTTGCGCACGATTGTCCCGGCAAATTTGTTAAAAACCAGTACGAATTTCCCAGTGATTTCAGATTCGTGAGTAGGCGTTGCAGAAAAGATACGGTTAGGGTTAAGGATTGCTGCAATTAGGTCACAGTTCGAACGGCAAACGCCGCGAAGGGCGGGTACGTGCCGCGAAGCGCCCGCTCGGACGCCTCAGGAGCCTCGAATCAGGATCGGCACCGCGACGGGATTGGGAGCGCGAGGCGGCACGGGCGTGGGCAGTGCAGGCGCGTCGGCTGGCGCACAGCAATCGTGCTTGGCGCGCCATCGCGGGCCCGGCCCGCGCATGTAGTGGAGCTCCGGCCGGTACGGATCGAACAGGGCTTGGAGGAGATCGTGGAAGAGCGCGCCGATGTCGGCGCCGGGGCGTAGACCCTGACGGCGAGCGGAGCGCTTGCGAACTCTGGTCCTTGCCCTGATCATCAGGCGCGCCCTGCCGTCACTGGTTGTTTCACTCACTCGTTGGTCATCGCCCGCAGCCTCCGAGTTCAACGAGCAACCGATTCGGACGGATTAAAGCTTCGTAAGACTCTTCGAAGCTGCGCGACGCTCTCTCCAGCGTCACATAGGACGACGGTCCGCATGGCGGATGTGATCAGCGTCACACTTTCTCGCGTTTACGATCGCGCGTGGGCGAGGTCGCGGCGGCCTTGCTCTCGGCCGGAGAGGTCGCTACATCAGCGCCGACCTCCCGACATCCGGCGCCGATCGGCGCCCAACAATGCGAGCGGGGCGTGTTGATGGCCCGTCAGTTCATTTATCACATGCAAGGTCTATCGAAGACCTATCCGGGTAATCGGAAGATCCTCGAGGACATCAACCTGTCCTTCTATCCGGACGCCAAGATCGGCGTACTCGGTGTCAACGGCTCGGGTAAATCCACGCTGCTGCGCATCATGGGCGGCATTGAAACTGATTTCTCCGGCGAGGCATGGGCGGCCGAGGGCGCGCGGGTGGGTTATCTCGAGCAGGAGCCGCGGCTCGATCCCGGCAAGAGCGTGCGCGAGAACGTGATGCAGGGCGTCGCCCCGCAGAAGGCAATTCTCGACCGCTACAACGACCTCGCTGCCAACTACTCGGACGAGAGCGCGGACGAAATGACGCAGCTGCAAGACGAGATCGAGGCCAAGGGCCTCTGGGATCTTGACTCCAAAATCGACCAGGCGATGGAGGCGCTGCGCTGCCCGGCGGATGACGCCGACGTGAAAACGCTATCCGGCGGCGAGCGACGCCGGGTGGCGCTCTGCCGCTTGTTGCTCGAGCAACCGGAGCTGCTGCTGCTCGATGAACCTACCAACCATCTCGACGCCGAGTCGGTCAACTGGCTCGAAGCCCACTTGCGCAACTACCCGGGTGCGATCCTGATCGTCACCCACGACCGCTACTTCCTCGACAACGTCACTGGCTGGATTCTCGAGCTCGACCGCGGCCGCGGCATTCCCTACCAGGGCAATTATTCGGCCTGGCTCGAGCAGAAGCAGAAGCGGCTGGAGCAGGAGGGGCGCGAGGAGGCGGCGCGCCAGCGCACGCTCGCGCGCGAGCGTGAATGGATCGCGGCTTCCCCGCGCGCGCGGCAGGCAAAGTCCAAGGCACGCTACCAGCGCTACGAAGATCTCGTGAAGCAGGCAGCGGAGAAGACGGCGCAAAGCGCGCAAATTGTCATTCCGGTCGCGGAGCGGCTGGGGCAAACGGTGGTCGACTTCGAGAAGCTGCGCAAGGGCTACGGCGACAACCTCCTCATTGACGATCTCACTTTCCGCCTGCCGCCCGGCGGCATCGTCGGCGTGATCGGGCCGAACGGCGCCGGCAAGACGACATTGTTTCGCATGATCGTCGGCCAGGAAAAGCCCGACAAGGGCAGCATCAAGATCGGGGAAACGGTGCATCTCGGCTACGTCGATCAATCCCGCGACGCGCTCGACGGCAACAAGAACGTCTGGGAGGAAATCTCCGGCGGGCAGGACATCATTCAGCTCGGCAAGCGCGAGGTGAACTCGCGCGCCTATTGCTCCACCTTCAATTTCAGAGGCGCCGACCAGCAGAAGAAGGTCGGCTCGTTGTCGGGCGGAGAACGCAACCGCGTGCATCTGGCGAAGATGCTCAAGTCCGGTGCCAACGTGTTGCTGCTCGACGAGCCCACCAACGACCTCGACATCGACACCTTGCGCGCGCTCGAGGAGGCGCTCGAGGATTTCGCCGGCTGCGCGGTCATCATCAGCCACGATCGCTGGTTCCTGGATCGGATCGCCACGCACATTTTGGCGTTCGAAGGCGACAGCCGCGTGGAATGGTTCGAAGGTAACTTCCAGGATTACGAGCGCGACAAGATGCACCGGCTCGGAACCGATGCCATCATCCCCCAGCGCATCAAATACAAGAAGTTCTCGCGCTGATGGCCGAGGACTGGAACGCGCGCCAATACCTCAAGTTCGAGGAGGAGCGCACGCGTCCGCCGCGCGATCTCTTGGCGCAGGTGCCGCTCGCTTCCGCGCGCCGCGTGATCGATCTCGGCTGCGGCCCCGGTAACTCCACGGAGCTGTTGGTCCAACGTTACCCGCAGGCACGGGTGATCGGGGTGGACTCCTCGCCGGACATGCTGCGCCAAGCGCGCGAGCGGCTTCCCAATTGCGAGTTCGCTCAGGCCGATCTCGTCGATTGGACCCCGCCGGAGCGCACCGACCTGTTGTTCGGCAACGCGGTCTTTCAATGGGTCCCCGATCATCCCGCGGTATTGCGCCGGTTGCTCGCAGCGCTTCCGACGGACGGCGTCTTGGCCGTGCAGATGCCCGACAATACTGAGGAGCCGGCGCTTGCGTTGATGCGCGAGGTGGCGGCAAGCGGACCGTGGGCTGCGCCGCTCGCGCTAACGGCGGCCGCGCGCGACGATCTTCCGACACCGGCTGCTTATTACGATGTGCTCAAGCCGCTTTGCGCACGGCTCGACATCTGGCACACGGTCTACAACCACGTGATGGCGGGTCCGGACGCCCTTGTCGAATGGTTCCGCGGCTCGGCATTGCGACCATTTCTGTCGCCGCTCGACGAGGACATGCGCCGCGGTTTCGTCGCTGAGTACAAGGCGAGAATCGCCGGCGCCTATCCGCCCCGCCACGACGGTCGCGTGCTGCTGCGCTTTCCGCGCCTGTTCATGGTGGCGGTGCGATAGGTCGGGAGGTGGAATGCGCGAGAAACGCCGCGCCCGCCGATGGTTTTGCTCCGCTCGCTCGCTGCGCATCCTGATAGCCCGTCGTCGAACTCAGCTTCGTCGAGCACTACTGCGTGTCTGAGCTTCTCCCCTTCACGCGCACCTTGGTTGCGATCGGGCCCGTGTCGCCCACGTCATCGTTGTAATAGACCTCGTCTCCGGTCTTGAGGTCGTCGAAGTCGCCGGACAGCAGCGAGTTGCGGTGGAAGTAGAGGAGGCCGCCCTCCTTCGTGAGCAGGAATCCGAAATCTTCCGCGGGCGTGACCTCTGCGATCTGGCCCAGCGACTGGTTCTCGGCGTCGTGACCCCCGGCCTTGGTGCGGCCGTCACGCTGCTCTTTGAGGTCGAGCAGGCGCCGCTCGGCAATGCGGAACGCCTCGTTGATGGCTTTGTGCAGGTCCGGATGCTGGTATTTGCGCAGCAGGTGCTCGGGCTCGTGGCTGACGACCAGATCGCCGCGTCCGGGAATACCGAGTTCGATGTGGACGACCGGAGGGATGGTGCCGGTGAGATCCTTGGCGCGCTGATCGATCCGGACCCGGCACGAGACCAGCCGGTCGTAGAGCTTTTCGAGGTCGGCGACCCGCGCTCGGATTTGCTGCTCCGCCCAGTCCGAACTTTCGATATTGTGGAAGGCGATCTCCAGCGGCACCTGCAGCATCGGCGGCTCCATATCTTGGGCGCTTTTGGCGTTTTTACTAACGCCCGGCGGGCTTGAATCGTTGCAGCCGATCGCGGTAGCAGATCGAGCCCGCAATTTGGCACGTAGAGGGAAGCAGTCATGCGTCGACTTTGCAGCTATGCGGCGATCGTCATAAGTGTGTCGATGGCCGTGCTCACATGCGCGCGGGCAGCCGATCCGGGCTTTCAAAAATGGCTGCAGGAGCTTTGGCCGCAGGCGCAAGCGCTCGGCGTCTCGCGCGCGACATTCGACGCGGCGACGCGCGCGCTCGAGCCCGACCTTACGCTGCCCGATCTTGATCTTCCCGGCCGGGAAGGCGCGCCGCCGCGTGGGCAGGCGGAATTCGTGCAGACGCCGGCCGATTACATCAGGGAGACCACGATCGCGCATCTCGCCGAGCAGGCGAAAAAGCTCGCCGCCGAGCACGCGCGCACGCTCGCCGCGATCGAGCAGCAATTCGGCGTGCCCGGAAACATCCTGCTTGCGATTTGGGGCCGCGAGACCGCGTTCGGCGGCTACAAGCTGCCGAAGAACGCCGTCACCGTGCTCGCCACGCAGGGATATTATGGGCGGCGCAAGGATTTCTTTCGCCAAGAGTTCCTTTACGCGCTCAAGATGCTGGACGAGGGGCACGTCAAGCTCGCCGACATGCGCAGCTCCTGGGGCGGGGCCATGGGTCTGACCCAGTTCCTGCCCTCCGAGTTCTACAAGTATGCCGTCGAATTTGACGGCGACGGCAAGAAGGACATCTGGAGGTCGGTGCCGGACGCGCTCGCCTCCGCCGCGCAGCAGCTCGTCGGCAAAGGCTGGCAGCGCGGCACACGTTGGGCCTACGAGGCGCGCGCGCCGCAAGGGGTCGACTGCACCATCGCCGTGCCCGAAGTCACGCGGCCGCTCGGCGAATGGCTTGGCCAAGGATTTGCGCTCGCCTATGGCCGCAAGCCCGCGCCGGCAGAGCTCAGCCAACCGGCGTCGCTGCTGTTGCCGGAAGGCACTTACGGACCGGCATTCCTCACGCTCAAGAACTATTACGTGATCAAGGAATACAACTTCTCCGATCTCTACGTGCTGTTCGTGGGCCATTTGAGCGACCGCATCAGCGATTCGCGCCCGTTCGAGACGCCGTGGAGCAAGAACACGCAGCTGCGCACTGCGCAGGTCGAGACCATGCAGCGTACGCTCACCAAGCTTGGCCTCTACAAGGACAAGGTCGACGGCAAGGCAGGCATGCTCACACGCGCCGCGCTCGGCGCTTATCAAAAGGCGAATCGGCTCAAAATCGACTGCTGGCCCACCGCGGCCGTGCTCGACGACATGCAGAAGCGAGCGGCGAGGAACTGAGAAACCCGACCGGCTCGCGCCGAATCCTCGGCCTTACGCCCGGCAAAGGAAAACCCGGCGGGGCGACCCCGCCGGGTTTGATGATGACGACGCTTTCTGTGCGAAGCGGCTTACGAACAGACGGCGATGGGACGGCCGCGCCATCCGACGACGTTGCCGTAGGCGTCATAAAGGGGCTGGCGCGTCCAATAGCATCGCGGTCCGGGCAGCGGCGCCCCATAAGCCGAGTACACCACATAGCCAGGTGGAGCCGCAGCAACGTACGGTGCGGGTGCGACGTAAACTGGTGCCGGCGCGGAATTCGCGATTGCGTTGCCGACGATGGCGCCCGCAACGAAACCACCGACGGCACCGGCGCCAACCGCGCATCCAAAGCAACGAGCATCCGCCGGCGACGGAGTGGCGGCGACTGCAGCGGTAATGGTCGCAGCCGCAGCTAAGGCAGCAAGTGTCTTCTTCATCAGCGTCTCCTTCAGCATCGGCGGGTGCCGAGCATTGAGCGCCGGCGGTCGCCGAGCGCAGTTCCGAGGTGTTGCGATTGTCCGAATACCCCCGACTGACCCATCCCCGAAGTTCAGTCGTCTCCGGATCATGCCGGTTAATTTGTCGGA
>DATNNX010000265.1:0-21581 GCA_035601615.1 Xanthobacteraceae bacterium | reverse complement strand
CCCAGCGAAACTCGATCGCCACAGTATCCCCCTCGATCCAGCCGAGCTCGCGTAACCGCCGCACGAATGCGGCGACCCAGCTGCTCGCGATGGAAGCCGTGGTCGAGCCCAGAAAGCCAATCGTCGGCAGCGTTCCGGGCTCGCGCGCGCGTGCTGCAAGCGGCCACGTCGCCCAACCAACCGTCAGTTTGATGAAGTCGCGCCGTCTCATCGGGCCATCCCACGGCTCAAGACCACGCTAATCCTCGAAGCATATTTCGTCATCACCGCCGGCCGCTCTCGCCTTGCTCTCCTCCCCGCTCAAAGCATAAGCCGTGACCACGATGATTGGAATTGCTTGCACCTCCGGATCGGGGTTTGATGCGGCGCGTCGTAATGCCGCTTCCGTCCAAATCCGTTCATGACGCATTCCGATGATCGGCTTGGCCAACAAGCCGAGCCCGGTTCCCCTTTCGGTGGTTGACCTGTCGGCTTGAGAGAACAGGTCGTTTTCACGCGGCCCTCTCTGCGAGCAATTATACTGTGCGGCTATTGCGGCATGTGTGGCCTGATTCATCGGGAAACACCGGGAATGCTTGTCGTCGCCTTTAGCTGGCAGACATGGCCCCTCTCGCACAACTGCGCCGCTGCAGTATCATCGACCGGTACGCCGGACACCCGTCATCGTGCGAGGCTACCCGCTCTATAAAATTCTAGAGCAATCACGTAACCATTCACGCAAAGGGGGGCGGAGCTTGTCCAACGCTATGAAGCAATTCGGATCGGCACGCAAAAAGACTGAAGGCGCCTTTTTGTGCCTTCACGATCTTCTCGCCTGGTATGGGCGAACGACCCCTGGCGCGATCGCCATCCTGGCGCCGGGGCAGCCCCCGGTGACATATGGCGCCCTCTCCGCCCGGGTGAACGAGGCCGTTCAGAGGTTGCAGACCCTCGGCCTTCGCCGAACTGATCGCGTAGCGGTGGTGTTGCCGAACGGACCAGACGCTGCGGTCGCGATGACCGCGGCTGCAATTGCTGCGGTCTGTGTGCCGCTCAACCCATCCTTCACCGCTGACGAATGGCGGCGTTATTTCGGCGATTTGCAGGTGTCGGCGCTGTTGACGTCGCCGGACATTGATTCGGCAAGCCGGGCGGTGGCGCATGGCCTGGGCATCCCCGTCATGGATCTGTCGCCGCGGCCGAGCGATGGGGCCGGCGCATTCAGCATCGTGGGTCCCGCGGCCGCGGGCATTGTCGGTTGCGAGGCGCAAAGCCCTGACGAGGCGTTAAGCCCCGACGACGCGTTCATCCTCGTCACCTCGGGCACAACTTCGCGCCCGAAGATGGTTCCACTGACGCACGCGAGCGTCTGTCTGGCGGCCCATAACGTGGGCGCGGCTCTGGCCCTCGAACCGCGGGACCGATTGCTGAACGTGTTGCCTTTGTTCCACGGCCTTGGGCTGATTACCGGGGTTCTGACCGCATTGGCGGCCGGCTCGAGCGTGGTCTGCACGCCGGGATTCGATGCCGCGGCCTTCTTCGGCTGGCTGAGCGAGTTTCGACCAACCTGGTACAGCGCGATTCCGGCACTCCATCAGGCGCTGTTATCGGCGGCGATGAGCGACAAGCACCGTGCTCAGCGGTCCTCCTTGCGACTTATCCGCTCGGCCTCTTCACCTCTACCGCGTGACGTGCTCGCCGGGCTGAAAGAGCTGTTCGGCGTCCCCGTGATCGACACGTATGGCATGACGGAAGCGACCACCCAAGTCACCGCAAACCCTCTCGCCCGACGAAAACCTGGGTCGGTCGGACAAGCGGCGGGGCCCGAGGTGGCGATCATGGATAGTGAGGGGCGGCGGCTACCAAATGGTGAGCGCGGAGAGATCGTGGTGCGAGGCCCCACTATTACGAGGGGATACTACAACGATGCCGCGGCGACCGCGTCCGCGTTTCGGGACGGCTGGTTCAGAACTGGCGATCTCGGATACCTGGATCGGGACGGATATCTCTTCATTGTCGGCCGGATCAAAGACGTCATCAAACGGGGCGGGCACCAGGTTGCTCCCGCCGAGATCGAAGAGACGTTGCTCAGTCACCCCGACGTGGTCGAAGTCGCCGCTTTCTCCATCCCCCATCGGCGGCTTGGCGAGGACGTGGCTGCCGCCGCCGTACTGCGCGCCGACGCCAAGGTCAGCGCACAGGAACTCCGCAATTTCGCCCGCGAACGCCTGGCACCGTTCAAGGTCCCTGGACTGATCGAGATTGTAGCGGAGATCCCGAAAAGTGCCGGCGGAAAGATCAAGCGCGGCGAACTCGCCGCCGCGCTCGGGATAACCCAGCGGAACAGGCGAACCACTGGCGGCAAATTGGTTGCGCCGCGCTCGGAATTGGAACGGCAACTGGCCGACTTCTGGACGCAACTCCTGGAATTGGATCGGATCGGCATGGACGAAGATGTCTTCGCCCTTGGTGCGGATTCGATTACGGTGATGCAGGTGCTTTCGCGCCTGCGGGCACATTTTGGCGTCTGTTTTTCCTTGAAGGATATCTTCGATGCGCCGACCGTTGCGACGCTCGCGGCTCGCCTCGAGACATTGGAAAGAGATCGCGCCGGTGCATCACTGAGCTTGGCTGATGCGCCGACGGAGATCGCCCGCACGCAGCAACACGGTGACCAGCCGGTCTCCATCATGCAGGAGTACCTGCTGCAGATCGAGCGAAAGCTCCCCGGACTACCCAACTTCAACGTGCCTTTCGCCTATCGGCTGCGTGGGCCGCTGAATGTTGCCGCGCTCGAGCGGAGCCTGGCCGAGGTGGTGCGCCGGCACGAGTCGCTGCGCACGGCATTTGCTTGGCGGGATGAGCTGCCCGTCGCTCTCATCGCCCCCGCCGTCAACGCCAGTTCGTGGCTCGTCGCCGCCGATCGTGCAGCTTCGGCATCCGCTGGAAACGGCCGGACCGAGAGGCTCCTGCGCAAAAAGGCGGAGCTGGAGGTTGAGCAAGAGGCCTTGAAAGCCTTCGATTTGAACCGTGCGCCCTTGTTCCGGGCGCGGCTCTGGGGGCTCGGCGCCAACGACCATGTTTTGCTTTTGATTTTGCACGATCTCGTCATCGACGGGTGGTCGATGGGCGTTTTCGTGAAAGAGGTGTCCGAACTCTATGCCGCTTTTGCAGCCGGCCGGGAGGCAAAGCTGCCCGAACCAGCGCTTCAGTTTTCCGACTTCGCTCGCTGGCAGCGAGGATGGTCCACCAGCAACGCAGCAGCGGCGCAGTTTGCCTACTGGAAGGACCGTCTGCGGGAGAGCCCGCCGGTCTTTCGGACCAATGCTGAGCTTAAGCGCGCACAGCTGACAGCGCGTGTTTCGCAGGAACCAATCGAGATATCGAATGATCTCCTCGCGCGCTTGCGCGCGAGGAGCCACAGCCGAGGCGCCACTCTGTTCATGACATTGCTGGCCGGCCTGAAGGCGCTTCTGCTGGCGCGGACCGGACAGAGCGACATTTGTGTCGCGACCTCCATGGCCAACCGCGCTCAACTCCAGACGGAGCGCGTGATCGGCCCCGTTGCCAACACCACGATCATCCGCACCCGGCTCGATGCTGATCTATCGTTTCAGGAAGCACTCGATCGCGTGCGCGAGGCCGTCTTGGAGGCCTATGCCAGCCAGGAGCTCCCCTTTGACATGCTGGCGGCCCGCCTCGCGGAAGAAGACGGTCTCGATCCAGCATCGCTCATGCAAGTCTTTTTCGTCCTGCGGAATGCGTTTCGCCGGCCGCTCAAACTGCCCGATGTGGCAGTCCGACCGTTCGCCAATCAGGATGGGCAGGCGGCCATGCCGATCGATTCCACGTGGATCTCGCTGGCGCTCAAGGAGATACCGTCGGGCATTGCCGGCAGATGCCATTACAAGGAGGACTTGTTCGAGCCGAACATCCGCCAGCATTGGATTGCGGATTACAAGACGATCTTGGCCAAAGCGGCCGCAAAGCCCAAGACGTTACTCGGTTGTTTGCTCGAACGTTGATAGACGAGGCCTGTCGAGGCGCAGGGAAAAAGGCTGCGAGACTCTTGCCGAACAACCAGATCCGCGAAGTATTCGGTATGAGATTATATTCTATGTAATTGACATCCCACGTCATTCGTGCTGCAATGGACCTCTGCTGATCAATTTCGGAATGCCCACGGAAGCCGCAGACGGAAGTCAGGGGGAAGCTAATGTGCGCAAAGAGGATCGTAAACCTCCTCAAGTTCGACACGCCAAACGAGATGAGGGACGCGCTTCAGGAGTACAAGCAAAGGCTGGAGACGCGGCAAGCCGAGATCAGAGACGTGCTTAAGACGGTTCACGCAAAAATGGGCCTCCCACCCCCACCTCCACTTCCGTGACTTCAATGAGCGCGTGCACGGCCAAATAGCTGACCAAATTTTCCTGCTCGCCGATAGCATCGAGCGTCCTCGGATCGACCCAGTCGTCGAGCCGGGCGAGCAGGTCGCAAGCAGCTGGCGCCAGTTCGAGAATTCTCACTTCGCTAGAGTCGCACGGTAAGGTGACGGCGAATGCTACGTCACGTTTGGGCGGCATGACTTCTCCCGAAGTTCTCGCAAAAATCGATCGGATATCGTAGGCGCAGCGCAGCGCAATGACACCACGGCGGCGACGGATGTTTCCTTTGCGTCCATAGCTCCCGCCCTTATTCGGCGGTTGCTCGTGATCTTGGACCATATTGCGGACTTCGAGCATGGCAAGCTCGCAGGCAGCGACATCCGGCAGATAGGCCGGTTTGGGCGGTTCGTGCCGCCAACGGGCGGACAGGAATTCGCAGAACTGGCGGGCGTTGGCCAGGGTGCTCGCAGCCGTCGGCCGACTGACCTCCACGAACTCCCGCAAAATCAGCTTTTGATCGGCCCCCAAAATCTCGAACGTCCGGGGGAAAGCAGCGGCAATCTTTCCTAAGCGCCTGTTGCACGCGAAGCGCGCTTCGAGACGCAACAACCCGCGATCGATTCCTTGCAGGGTCGGATCGACAGGCGCACCGGCCTCCTCGCCGAAGAGGGTCGCAGCGCTGCTCAGATGGTCGAGCAGTCTAGCCTGCCGATCCAACAGCCGGCTGGCCATGGGCGTGTCCGATTGTATTGACGAGACGGGCACGGATGCGCGCGACATCGTCAAGGAGTTCCGAAGCCGCCTCGAAACGATCGTCGCGCTCGACGATGATGTTTGCCGGCGCGTGGCGCTTGAGCGCATATTCCAGAAGATCGAGCGCCTCATCAGGCACTGCATGGGAGTGGGAGTCGACAAAGTAAGGTCGTGCGAGAAAATCTTCATCCATGGTGATGCCACCGGCCAAGTGCACCTCCTTCACCACGCCGGCATTCAAGGAATCGAGAAACGCGTAAGGATCGAAGTCATGATTGCGAGAATTCAGAAACAGGTTCTCGATATCGAGCAGCAGGCCGGCCCCCGTCTCGCGGCAGATCAAATTGAGAAAGTCCGCGTCCGAACATGTCGAATCCGGCCAGTCAAACAAGTACGAGATATTCTCAAGCAGGAACGGAACCGGAATGCGCGACTGGATGTGTCGCACCTTGGTGATGATCGAGGCGGCAACGGCCTCGGTCTTGGGCACGGGCAGCAGGTCGGCGAGATCCTGGCCGGGGACACGGGTGAACGCGAGGTGCTCGCTGTAGACCGGAGCGTTGAGTCGCTCGACGATTTCCCCGACCTTGTCTAAATATCCCTCGTCCAGCGGCGTGTCCGTCCCGATCGAAAGACCGACTCCGTGCGCGATCAACGGGATGCGGCCGACCAAATCGTAAATGGCGGAGCAGACCGGGCGTCCTCCATCAATGCAATTATCCACCGTGATCTCAAGAACGTCGAAATCGCCAAGGTGATCATGCGTCCATTGGTCGATCGCCGCGCGGTAGCCGATGCCGACCGCCGGATATGGCCTTCTTAAGGTCAAAACCCCTCCATGACCGCGCGGGCACTAAAATGGCATCGCGGATTGAGTGACCCCCAGCGAGTAACCTCGCAAATCGCTCGTAGTCCCATTCTATAGCTGTTGACGATCATCCTCAACGTGCCGCACGGCGACGCACGCACCGAGCGCCCGCGCTGCTACGCCGCGTCGGTCGCGGGTTCGATGGGCTCGATGATCGACGGGTCGTCGTTTTCCGGCTTGTTGACCCGCGTCGAGATCGGCCACATGCGCATGAGCTCGGCCGGAAACGGACGCATCAGATCGCACGGGTCCGCTTCCTCGCCGAGCCAGCGCGCGTAATGCTCCCGCGCCAGGATGAGCGGCATGCGCTCGTGAATGTCGGCGACGAGCGCGTTGGCGTCCGTGGTGATGATTGAAAAGCTGCGAATCCATTCGCCCGACGCGGGCTCCTTCCAGTTCTCCCAAATCCCCGCGATCGCGAACGGCGCGCCGTCCTTCATGGCGATCGCGTAAGGCTGCTTCGCCCTGCCCTTGATCGCCTTCCATTCGAAAAAGCCGTCCACCGGCACGAGGCAGCGACGCTTGCGATAGGCCTCGCGGAACGTGGGCAGATCGCCCACCGTCTCGCACTTCGCATTGATCGGCTTGCGGCCGCCCTTGGGATCAGCGCACCAATACGGGATGAGGCCCCACCGCAGCGGGTCGAGCGATATCTCCCCGGTTCTGTGATTGCGGCGGATGACCAGCAAATCTTGGCTTGGTGCGCCGTTCCAGCGCGGCGGATAGTTGTGCAGACGGTCCGCGCGCACGTTCATGCCATCGACGATGGCATAGCGCAGCGGCCCGCTGCTCTGGACGACCCTCCCACACATGGCGTCGATATAGTCATCTCTCGGCGTGAGTACCAGCGCGTGCAGGATGACTTGAGCGGAGCGGAAGGCGTCACAATGCTACAGACACCGACGCATTGAATTTATGATCGCTATCAGGGGTGTTGCGGACCTGAATGGACGCGTCGCCTTGGCCAACCCGGTCGAGTCTGCGCCAAAGCGGACAGAGGGCGGATTGCAATCCCGCAGCGCAGCAGTCCCGCGCATGAAGTTGCGCGCGGATCATTTCAACGTTGTATGCTTGTCCGGCGCTTCAAGGCTGCTCACCTTGGATGATTTTGCCTGCTTGGCGCGCATCGATGCGCCGGGATCGTTGCCGGCGCCCGCCTGACGCTTCCTTGTTTCCAATTTCGCCGCAGCCGGCCGGCCACGCTTGGCGGCATATTCCTTGCCATCGATCGGCGCGACATGCGGGGGGTCTCGATCGAGATACGGGCGTCCGACCCCAAGCTCCTTCTCGTGCGCATCGATCCACTTCCACAGCACTTCGCTCGAGGCGAATCGCTGTATGCGGGTCTCCCCCTTGACGCTCACGAGATCGACGGCAAGCCCGTGGCCGTAGCCGCCGCGGCGGCTCCCGCCATGGTATGAGCTGTCGCTCGCAGCCTTGTTGCCGGCTGCGATCGATTGCCGGTAATCGTCGCGGAATGCGCTGGTTATGCCCGGCATGAGCCCGGCGTCGTCCATCACGCGAAGCGCCCGGTAGAGCTTCAGCTTGAAGCCGCGATCCACGCCTCCGATCACATAGTCCTTGAGCGAGGTGCCGGCTCTTTGTGCCGCGATCGGATCCTTCCACGCGAAATCGGCGACGACATAGTTCGTGATGGTTTTGGTGACGGTCCGCGTCTTGCCCTTCGTCTTGACCGTCGTCTTGATTCGCTCCGTCACCTTGTTCGTATCGACTTTGGGCGTCCGTTCGTACAGCGACCAAAGGTACTCGTCGATGCAGATGTCGACCACCAGGCATTCGTCGAGAGTTTCAACCGGGCGCGCGGCCGGCTGCGGGTCCTCCGTCGCCGGATCGCCCCTGAACAGGGACACGAGCCGCACGCGTGTTTCGTGCGGCGGCGTCGGACGGGAGTCGGGCAAAGGGGCCTCGAGATGGGACGTGGCCGCAGCGGTCACGGAGGCCATTGCGGCTGCCAGCGGCGCGCCGACGCGTGCGGCGTCAGCGCTCGAAGTCGTTGCGCCGCGCGTCGCCCCGCGGTTCCAGATCGGCGTTGCGGTATTCTCGAGGCCGGACCACTCGAAGCCGCCGAGCTTAGCAGCGCACCAACCGGCGAGGGTAACCGTTCCGCACAACAGCACCAGCGCAAACCGCCGCGATCTCACCACTCGCTCGCCTCCCCCCGTTCGGCTCCGCCGTAAGGCACGCCGCACGCCGGCACACGACAGGATCGATTGTCGGCTTGCAATTGCTTCGTGCAACACAAGAAACCTGCGGGTAATCACTTTTCCAAAACGTGTTGCCCAAATACAACGCGGGTCTCGACGGTGAAAACGATGCAAAGCTCGAAGCGATCATTGCCGAGATGTAGCGGCTGGCGGCGTAAGGATTGATTGCCGTCACACTTGCTCGTCGTCTGCCACGTCGTCATGGCCGAGCTTGGTCCAGCCGCCCCGCTTAGGGCGAACGAAAGGCAAATTCGCCGGTGCTCGACAAGGACCGCCTAGCCGGCCTGGTATCGATCGGCACCGCGCTAAGATGGCAGATAGAGACGATACGCGAACGTATCCATCAATTAGAACTGGCTATTGCTGAGTTGAACCTGATGAGACTCTAGCTGACCCATTCATCGGTCAGCGCGATTTGTGATCGAAGTGGTGCCGCCATCTGCGCGGTTTTCGTACCATTTCAATCCGCGACCTTTTGCATGGGGATACAGCGAACATGCACGATCGTGGAGCAGAGCGAGTTCGCGATGCCCGCCGAATCCGCAGGCGTATTCACGCGCTGGCGCGCATTAGGCGCTCGGATCGTTGGCATTGGGATAGAACAATTGCTCGCCGTTGATCTTGTAATCGGCGATCGCCTTTTGTCCCTGCGGCGAAATCAGCCAGTCGATGAAGGCTTGGCCGAGCTCCTTTTTGACATGCGCGTGCTTCTGGGGGTTCACCAGCATCACGCCGTATTGGTTGAAAAGCCGCTTGTCGCCCTCGACCGAGATGGTGAGGTCGCCGCGGTTCTTGAACGAGAGCCAGGTGCCGCGATCAGACAACACGTATGCGTTGGATGCCGACGCGGTGTTGAGTCCCGCGCCCATGCCCTGGCCGATCTCCTTGTACCAGGGGCCCTTCTGCTTCTCGATGTCGATGCCGGCCGTCGTCCAAAGATTGAGCTCGGCCACGTGTGTGCCGGAGCGATCGCCGCGCGAGATGAACGGCGCGCCCCGCTCTTTGATGAGTCTCAGCGCCGCCACGATGTCCTTGCCGCCGTTGACGCCGGCGGGATCGCTTTTTGGGCCGATCAGGACGAAGTCGTTGTACATCACGGGGTAGCGCTTTACGCCGAAGCCCTCTGCGAGGAATTTTTCCTCAGCTGCCTTGGCGTGGACGAACACGACATCGGCGTCGCCGCGCCGGCCGGTGTCGAGCGCTTGGCCCGTGCCCTGTGCGACCACCTTCACATCGACACCGGTCTTGGCCTTGAACAGCGGCAGTATGTGTCTGAACAAGCCCGAGTCCTCGGTCGAGGTGGTCGAGGCAACGACAATCGACTTGTCCTCGCCGTAGCCGGTGCTGCCGGCGAGAAGAGTTGAGAATGCGGCGAGGATGACGAGCGGGCGAAGGTGAAACATCTCGCTTCTCCATGCATTTCGGATCGGCAATTCAGCGACGCGTTGATAATTGTGCGTTTTGCTTATCAGTTTAGATCGGACGGGTTTTACAGCAACACCTCCAAACAAAGAGAACCGCAATGGTTCGAACCCAGCAGCCATCGCTGAACAAGTTGAAGTGTCAAGTTCGCGCGCACGGTTAGCTTATTCGATCACCTCGTCGGCGCGGGCGAGCAGAGTCGGCGGAATTTCGAGCGAGGCGATCCCCTGAATCGCTTCCATACTGCTACCCGCCCAGTGAACATCCATCGTTATATTACGGCTCTCGGTCCAGCCAAGCTGTTGCAGGGCGCGTGTTAAAGCGTGCAGCCGGCTCTGAAACTCCGGATCGGTGTCGCGACTGGGTGTGAGAACCGCCATTCGGCGCACCGGTTCTTCTGTGCGCGCAGCGAATGGCGAGGCAAGCGTAGCAAGCGCCAATCCCGCGATGAATTTGCGGCGTTTCAAATCCCATGATGCAAGGGCCTTGGTGCCGAGTCCGAAGAGAAGCACGAGCCCGTGAACAACATCGACACTAGAGTGGTGGATAGCTTCAAAGCGCTTGACCCAGACGGCCGATTAGAGAAGCAAATATGCGCCGCGGCCGTTTCGAGCCGCGGGGGCGACTTTTGCGGGTCAAAGCGCCGAAGCCGTCGTCCGCGTACTAAGCGAGACGAACTGCTAGATCGCCCTGTACAGCCGCTCGTCATAGAGCGCGCCGCTCATGGGCGTGAGTTGGTCGCGAAATTTTTTCGTCGGCGTCGCCGTGATATGAGCGTCGTACGCGCGCTGATCTTTCCAGATTTCAACCACGGAGAAATGGTTCGGCCGATTGCCCTGCTGAAACACGTCGAAGCGCACGGAACCTGCTTCCTTGCGGCTGTCCGCCACCAATGTTTTGAGCGCCGCGATGCACTCGTCCTTCTTCGGCGGCGGAACGTCGACGTGCGTCACCACGACGACCGCACCGCGCCCGTTTTTTCCCGCTGGCGCCGCAGCGATCTCCATGCCGGTGTGGACCCGATCGTCGATCGCGCTGATGAGATCTGGCTTGATCTTCTCGCGAAATTCCTTGGTGTGAGGGCCGGCCAAATGCGCGTCGTAGGCCTTCTGATCCTTCCAGACCGCTACGATCGCGAACTGGTTGGATAGGGCCGTGCGCTGGAGAATGTCGAAGCGCATGTTGCCCTCGTCCTTGCGGCTGGCGTTCGCGAGCTGCCGCAAGAGGGTCGCTGCCGTCCCGCGGGCCGCCGGCGCAACGTCAATGTAGCTGACCACGTAGACAGCGTTGTCCTGCGCGTATGCGGTCTGCATGGAACCGATCAGCATCAACACCATGGCGAGCAAAAGCGAAAGACCAGCCCGCATTTTCATCCTCCCCAAAGTTTTGGTTGGTTTTGCGCGATAGTACCGATGTCGGCGAGCGATCGTCAACGCGGTCTCCGGCGTCAACAATGCCGGCGGCGCGGGTACGCTGTCGGTCGTCCCCGTGAACGAGATCTACGAGCCCTGACCTCTTAGATCGAGCACGACGCGCCGCAGGTCCGGTCCCATATCCTGGGACCGGAAACCGAGCTCTTCGCACATTTGCAGCATGGCCGTGTTTTCGGCCAGCACGTCGCCATAGAGGCGCCGCAGACCTTTTTCTTTGGCGTACTCGATGGCACGCCGCATCAGCATCCAGCCGAGGCCGTGACCCTTGAGCCGCGAGCGCACCAGGATCGCGAATTCCGCCGTCTCTTCGTCGAGCTCCTCCTTCAAGCGCACGAGGCCGAGCATCCGGCCCGTGTCTTCGTCGAGCGCGACGAAAGCTATGTTGTGGCTGTCGAGATGGCTGAGCTTGTCGATCTCTGCGGCGCTGAGCTCGGCGACATCCGCAAAAAACCGAAGCCGCAGATCCTCGGCGCTGACGTCGGCGAGAAAATCCCGGTACAAGGCCACGTCCTCAGGTCGGGCCCGGCGGATCAGCACGCGCTCGCCGCCGCGGACCCTCTGGTGCAATTCGCTCGATTCAACGGCGTTCTTGTCCGGCATCGGCGCGACGCTCGCCCTTCCCAGTCTCGAATTTCCGCTGGCGATGCGGTTGAAAGTAGGCGCTGCCGCTTGGCGGCGATCGTTTTCTGCCTTTAGGATATCCCACCCCAGCCAGACCCTGAACAGGTCCCACGATGCGGCAAGCGAGTGACTACATCACATCTTTGTGACTACGGCATACTTATATATTGACTACACTTTGCGCATGGCGTAGAAGCATTCCCAGCCTTGCTCATTAAAGGGCGTGCTCTAGAGACGATCCTGAGGACGGAGCGAGGCGTGGCGTCCTGCGGTAGCGGCTCGCACCCGCTGCCCCGGGAGGTACGGAAAGCCGCCAGCCGGGCACTACGACCCGGACGCGAGGAGCTCGCAACCGATCCGGACGCAAGTCCGGTGAGGCAAGCGCGGCACCGGAGCCTAAAACCGCCACGGTGAGAGCGCCGAGAGGCGGGCGTCCCGCGTTATGGGACGCAAGGCGCCTCCGAAGCGCCTGGCCTGCAGCCGAAGCAGGCCCACGGGTGCCTCGCAAGCACCCGTACGACTCTCGGCGCTCCGCCACCCCTTCGTGGGGGTGCGCGAAGCTAAAGTTTCAAACCCCGGGCGCAGAAAACGCGCCGCGGGAACGAGTTGGGCTGTTTGACATCGTGAGTCAGCAGATTCGCTGCCCGCGCCGGCGGCTCGAAACCCGGCGGCGCGGCGCGTGCCCTCGCCCCGCGCAGCGGGGAGAGGGCGCAAAGCTCAACCCCGCAATCTCATTCGGGTGAGGGGCGCCATGGGCTGCCCCTCACCCCAACCCTCTCCCCGCTCCGCTGTGCGAGAGAGCGCACCGAGTATGCGGAACGCCGCCGCGGCGACATTGCGCTCGCTCCACGTCGGCGCAAAGTTCGTATAGCCTCGGCCCAGAGTGCCGCTTTGTCGCCACGCGCAGAGCGCGATGTCGTGGAGAAACGCGATGAGACGCCGTCGATTTCTTCAGCTCTGCGCCGTCGCTGCGGTATCGCCCTCGCTGGCAAGAGGCGCTTTCGCGCTCGATTATCCGGCGCGGCCGGTGCGCATCGTCGTTCCTTATCCGCCCGGAATTGCCCCCGACATCGTCGCACGCTTGGTCGCGCAAGCGCTGTCGGAGCGATTCAAGCAGCAATTCGTCGTCGACAACCGGCCGGGCGGCGCGAGCAACATCGGCACCTCGATCGTCGCGCACGCGCCGCCCGACGGTTATACGCTGCTCGTCGTGACCACCACCAACACCATCAATACCTCGCTCTACGACAATCTCGACTTCAATCTCGTCCGCGACATCGCACCGGTCGCGGGGCTCGTCCGCCTGAACCTCGTCTTGGCGGTACACCCGTCCGTTCCGGCGCAAACGCTTCCCGAGTTCATCGCCTACGCGAAGAAAAATCCCGGCAAGATCAATTATGCCTCGGTTGGCAGCGGCGCCGCCACCAACGTCGCCGGCGAGCTGTTCAAGGAGATGGCCGCAATCAACCTGGTCAACGTTCCCTATCGCAGCAGTTACATGCCCGATCTCATCGGCGGGCAAGTGCAGGCGGCGTTCACGCCGATATTGCAATCGGTGGAGTACATCAAAGCGGGCAAGCTGCGCGCGCTGGCGGTGACCGGCGCGATGCGCTCGGAGTCATTGCCGGGCATTCCCGCTGCGGCGGAGTTCGTCCCGGGCTACGCGGCCTATGTGTGGGATGCGGTCGGCGCGCCCGTGAAGACGCCGGCGGACATCGTCGCGGCGCTCAACAGCGAGATCAACGCCGTTCTCTCGCAGCCGACGATGCAGGCGCAGTTTGCCGCTTTGGGCGCCGAGCCGATGCTGATGACGCCCGCCGAATTCGGAAAATACATTGCCGAGGAAACCGAGAAATGGGGCCGGGTCGTCAGGACCGCGCGGATCAAGGTGGACTGAACAGAAACGCGGTGAACCGGGCACGCGGACTCAAGTCCATCCAAGGCGGGTCAAGATCGCGCGCCCCATGACCCAATCCTTGTCCTTCTCCGACAGAAACCTCAGTTCCTCGGTGAAATGCGTGATCCGCTGCCGGTAGGTCGACTTGGCGAAGGCATTGGTGAGGTCCGTTCCCCAGTAGCAGCGCTGCGGGCCGAAGGCGTCGAAACAGCGCTCGAGATACTCGGTCATATCGCGCCATGGATAGTCCTCGAGGGAATATGTGGGCGCCGAGGAGAGCTTGACCGACACGTTGGGGTATTTGGCCAGCGCCACCACGTCGTCGATCGCGCTCTTGATCGCGCGGGCCTTGGCGATCTCGAGCGTCAGATTCATGTGATCGATGATGAGCGGCAGTTGCGGGTGACGTTCCGCGATTGCCTTGAACCTCGGCGCGTTTCCGGGGGCCAAAAACATGACCGGCAGCCGCGCTTTCTCGGCCGCGGGCCAGAACCAGTCCGCGGCGCCGCTCTCGAGCAGCGCGCTCTGCGCGCGATGGAGCGTGAGCCGCACGCCCAGCATCCCCGGCTGCTCCTTCCATTTCGGCAGAAGCGCGGCCGATTCCGGCTTCTCCAGCGCAATGCGGCCCATCACGGCAAAGCGGCCGGGATAACGCTTGACCGCTTCCAGCGCATAATCGTTGCGGTCGCCCGGCCAAGAGGGCGGCACGATCACCGCGCGATCGACGCCCGCCTCGTCCATCAGCGGCACGAGCTTCTCGATCGTGAACGGCTCAGGGAGCTGCGGCACGCGGCCGGCGACCCAGCGCCAGTCCGGCGTTTCCGCCTTCCACAGATGCACTTGCGAATCGACGATCATGTTGCCCTCCCATCAGCCGCCATGAAGCGAGTGCTGCCTCAGTCAGCGCTACAGCGATCGCGCCGCGCGGCGGCCGAGGGAGGTTTGGCCACCGACCGATGTGTCGGCATCCTCGCGCGCGCCCGGCGGATTCAACGCTGCGGCCACCGCATCGTCCACGCGCTCGAGCCACACGAAACGGACCTGCGCCCGCGCCGCTTCCGGCACGTCCTCGAGGTCTTTCTGGTTGCGCGCCGGCAAGAGCACCGTGGTGATGCCGGCGCGCGCCGCCGCCAGCACCTTCTCCTTCACGCCGCCGATAGGAAGCACGAGACCGCGCAGCGAGATTTCTCCCGTCATCGCGGTGTCGTTACGCGCGGTGCGGCCCGTCAAGAGCGAGACCAGCGCCACGAACATGGCGACGCCTGCGCTCGGGCCGTCCTTGGGAATGGCGCCTGCCGGGACATGGATGTGCACGTCGGATTTCTCGAACAGTGCGACGTCGAAGCCAAGCTCGGCCGCGCGCGCTTTCGTCAAGGTCAGCGCCGCCTGCGCGCTTTCCTTCATCACCTCGCCAAGCTGGCCGGTGAGGATGAGCTTGCCGCTTCCCGCAACCCGCGTCGCCTCGATGAAAAGAATGTCGCCGCCGGTCGGCGTCCAGGCGAGGCCGGTGGCGACGCCGGGCAAGCTGGTGCGCATGGCGACTTCGTTCTCGAAGCGCCGCGGCCCGAGAATGGCCGGGAGTGCCGCGCTGTCGATCCGCATGCGCTCGGTGCCGGCCTCCGCGACCCGCATGGCGACGTGCCGGCACACAGCGCCGATCAGCCGTTCCAGATCGCGCACACCCGCTTCGCGCGTGTAGTCGCGGATCATCATCCGGATCGCGTCCTCGGTGATCTCGCACCGTTCGGCGGTAAGCCCATTCGCGTCGAGCTGGCGCTTGAGCAGATAGCGCCGGGCGATTTCCAGCTTCTCGTCCTCGGTGTAGCCGGGGAGCTCAATCACCTCCATGCGGTCGCGCACCGGGCCGGGAATGGTGTCGAGCACGTTGGCGGTGGCGATGAACATCACCCTCGACAGGTCGAAAGTGACGCCGAGATAATTGTCGCGGAACGTCGAATTCTGCTCGGGGTCCAACACTTCGAGCAGCGCCGAGGACGGATCGCCTTGAAAGCCCGAGCCGAGCTTGTCGACCTCGTCGAGCATCATCACCGGGTTGCGCGTTCCCGCCTTGCGGATCGACTGGATGATGTTGCCCGGTAGCGCGCCGATATAGGTGCGGCGATGCCCGCGGATTTCCGCTTCGTCGTGCACCCCGCCGAGACTGAGGCGCACGAACTTGCGGCCGGTCGCCCGCGCGATGCTCTGTCCGAGCGAGGTCTTGCCCACGCCCGGCGGGCCGACGAAGCAGAGGATCGGGCTCTTGCCGTCGGGCTTGAGCTTGCGCACCGCGAGATATTCGAGGATGCGCCGCTTGATCTTGGGAAGCCCGTAATGGTCCTCGTCCAGGATGCGGCGCGCTTCGGCGATATCGATGTTGTCGGTATCGAGCTTCGACCAGGGCAGATCGATGAGCCAATCCAGATAGCCGCGGATCATGCCGTATTCGGCGGCGGCCTCGGGCATGCGCTCGAGCCGCTTGAGCTCCTTCGTCGCTTGGTCCTTCGCCTCCTTCGGCATGCCGGCCGCCTCGATCGCCTGGCGCAACTCGGCGATCTCGGCCGACTTTTCGTCGCCCTCACCCAGCTCCTTCTGAATGTGGCGCAACTGCTCGCGAAGGATGTGCTCGCGCTGTTGCGAAGACAGCGACTGCTGGGTCTGCTCGCCGATCTGCTTGGAGAGCTTGAGCACCTCGATGCGCTGCGCAAGCAGCGCAAGCACCTTGTCGAGCCGATCGCGGATGTCGACCGTGTCCAGCACGTCCTGCTTTTCCGAGGGCTTGGCATCGAGGATGCCGGCAATGAAATCGGCGAGCGCGGAGGCCGAATCGAGGTTCTCGATCGTCGCTGCGACTTCCGGTGGAACGTTGGCCCAGAGCTCGATGGCTTCGCGCGCGCGCGTTCGGACCAGGCCGATGCGCGCTTCGATCTCGGGGGTGATGACCTCGGCTACGCCGATCTCTTCGACCCGCGCGACCAGAAACGGAAGCCCGGGCAACAGCTCGATGAGGCGAAAGCGCCGCACACCCTGCACCACCGCGTGATGCGTGCCGTCAGGAGCGGTGACGTAGCGCAGAACCTGCGCCGCGGTCCCAACCCGGTGCAATTGCTCTGCCGTCGGTTCCTCGACTGCCGGATCGATCTGCAGGACGACACCGAGCATGCGCTGGTTGCGCACCGCGCTCTGCGCCGCCGCGATCGACGATTTCCGACCGATCGAGAGCGGCAAAACGATCCCGGGAAACAGCACGATCTGCCGCACCGGCAGGAGAATCATGCTGTCCGCCGGGAGCGGCGGGTGAGCCTCGCCCTGTTGTCTTGCCTCCGCCTGGTCTGCCATGGCGCGTGCCGCCGATATCAACGCTGCGGGATAATGCTCAGCACGAGGCAGCCGTTCACGAGGGTGGAACGGCCGAGTTGCCAGCCTTCGCCGGGAAGCCGAATGCGGCGCTCAAAGCGACCGTGTGGTATTTCCATGCGATGGATTGCCGCGCGATGCGCGCAGGCAGGCATGCGCCGCACGCCGGCGACGAGCAGCACGCCTCGCTCGACCGCAAGCTCGATGTCCTGCGGCTCGACGCCGGGCAGCGCCGCGACGATGGTCAACTCCTGCTCGCTCTCGAACACGTCGACCGGTGGCTCCCAATTCACCGCCGGCGCGGGCGCGAGCCCCGGCTGGAAGAAGCGGCGCTGCAATTGCTCCGCCCGTTCGATCATTGCGCAGGCTTCCCCCCACATCCAGCTTCTCGGATCGGCTGCGGTCATTGCACCTGCCCTTCTTGCAATCGGGGGATGTCTTTAGTCTTAACGCATCTTTCTTCCGACTTGAAGCATGCTCTCGCCGCATACGCGGTGCGCTTCCCCTCCCCTTGTGCGACATCGCTTGAACTTGGCGCGGTTTCAGCCGACGACGGGCGGTTTGCGCGCGCGGGCGAAAGCGTGTACCGCTCGGCCTGTTACTCGGAGCGCGCCCACGATGCCTCGGTACTATTTCCACATCACCAACCGGCGAGAAAGGCTGGACAATCCAAAGGGAATGGACTTGCCGGGCAACGCCGCGGCGCGTGAGGAGGCGGTGGTGCTGGCAAACGAACTCAGACACGGCCAGGTGATGCCGGGCCGCAATTGGCAGGGATGGTTCGTCACGGTCGTCGACCAGCACGGGCACCAGGTGGATTCGGTGCCGATCGCCGACATGCCGGACGAATAAGGGGTTTAGCGGGAGCGGCCCCGAAAATACGCCCACTCATCCACAACGCGACCATCGGGAAGCTTACACACGCCGTATTGGCCCCGGGGACCTTTTCGAATTTCGCTCTTGCCGCCGCTCTTTGCGCAGAACACCGAGGCCGGATTCGCGAGCGCCCAGGCACTCTCTGGACTAATCAGCAACATGGCAAGGAAGATTAACCCGCTCGAGCGCCACATCTTCTTCTCCCGTTCGCCTGCGTCGCCGAGACCCTATCACGTCAGGGCGAAACGCCGGTGATCGTCTCATCACTGAGACCGAGCACACCTGCGCAATGAACGCTCTACGTGATCGCGGACGAGAAGCTCAGCAATCGCGACAGATGCGCAGCTTCCTGTCGATCGCCTGCTCCTCGGGAGATCTGATTCCCAGATTTTGCTCAACTCCCGGCGGTACGTCTTTGGCCCTGGGCCGGCGATCGCCGACCGGCGCATCCCTGCCGCTAGTTGCTTGCCCGGTGCCGACGTCGGTCTGCCCTGGCGTTTGCGCGCTGCCGCTTGAGCGAGGCGACGAGCGATCCGCATTGTTCTGCGCCACGGCAGCGCTGTACAGCATCACTGCTGCAGCGGCGGCATAAGTCACCGCGAATAGACGCATGGCACACCTTTTGGATCTAACTTTGGTTTCAACTATTGTGCCGAGCGGTCGGTTCCGTCACGCACCCGCAAGGCGCACCCTTGCGCTCGTGGAGTGAGGTGCATGCGCCACCTGCGGGTCAATGGTGCTTGAAATACTGCACAGCACGCTCGTGCTTCTCGGCCGCCGCCCGCGTCTTGAAGGTGCCGAGATTCCGGCGGCGGCCGCTCTTCGGGTCGACCTTGCGTGAATAGAGCCGGTAACCGCCCGATTTGAGCTTACGGATCATCGTCGCCTGCCTTCCGCCGATGGTGCGGCTACAGGGCATGCGCCTTCACCGCGCAGCGGCATTCGCGTCTCGCTGACACCAACCGTCCGCTGCGCACGAAAGTTCCGCCGCGGCGGCGAGCGCCGCTAACGGCGAAGCACAACAGGGAAGGGTTGGCGCTTTTCCCAACCCTTTCGCGTCAAATCAGGGAGGTCATCCTCCGACTGCGGAAATCCAAGACAAAGATACGCGATGAACTTCCAGTCCGGAGGGACGTCGAGGATTGCTCCAACGGCGGCGGGCTCCAGGATCGATACCCATCCCACGCCGATGCCGTCGGAGCGCGCGGCGAGCCAAATCGTGTGGACGGCTGTCACCGCCGAATACTCGATCATCTCGGGCATGGTGTGGCGTCCGAGGCCGTGCCCTTGCACGGTCGAGCGGTCGGCGAAGACCGCAAGTTGCGATGGTGCCTCATCCAAGCCAGCGAGCTTGAGGCGGGCATAGGCGGCCGCTCGGTTCTCGCTTTGCGCCGCCAGTGCGTCGGCGTTGCAGCGTTCGAAATTTGTCCGAATGGCTGCGCGACGGACCGAATCATCGACGATCACGAAACGCCAGGGCTCGCTCAATCCAACCGAGGGCGCTAGACACGCTAGACCAATCAGCCGCTCCAGGCTGCCCGCCGGCAGCGGATCGCGGCGAAAGCGTCGAACATCCCGCCGCCAGACGAGCAGATCGCGCAACCGCGCGCGAAAGGCATCATCGAAGGCCATTGCCTTGCCGCCTTCCGCAATAAAGCCTTGCGCCCTCATGCAGGATTTCCTCGCAGCGCCCGTCAGTCTCCCACGCTCGCCGCCGCGACGAGCAGGATAACCATCTCCCCAATTTGCTCCAGGGCACCCAAGACATCGCCGGTCTGCCCCCCGATCTGCCTCATGCATAACCACCGCAAGAATCCGAACGCGGCTGCCATGAGTGCGATCGCGCAAGCGCCAGCTGCCGGCCCAAGTCCGATGCAGAGCGCTGCGATGCCGATGATGCCCGCGGCAATTGCACTGGCGCCTGGCGGCCTGCCGACACCGCCGGAAAGGCCATCCTCTCTCGCCGGCGCAACCAAGCGCATGAACAGCGCCATGTTGGACCGGGCACCCATATGTGCCGCCACGAGGACGGGAGCAGCGAGCGCCGGATCGGCGATGCTCGAAAGCGCGGCGGATCGCAATAGCAGCGACAGGAGCAACGCGCACGCTCCATATGTTCCGATGCGGCTGTCGCGCATGATCTCGAGCTTGCGTTCGCGCGTGCGCCCTCCGAATGAATCGGCGACGTCCGCCAGACCATCCTCGTGTAAGCATCCGGTTGCGGCGAGGCTCGCCGCAATGGTGAGGCCGGCGGCGGGGAGCGGCGGCAGACCGCTCGCGCGCGCGAGCCAGTAGACCAAGGCGGAGATCAGGCCAACGATGGCTCCCGCCACGGGCAAAGCCCAGCCTGCGCGGGCGATATCGGCGCCGGTAAGCGCGGGTACCCCAGTAAGCGGTAGCCGCGTCGAGAAAAGGAAGGCGGCTGCCAGATCCGCCGCGAGTTGCCTCGGCGAAACGGTCGCAGCCGGCGCGCGTTCCTGCATGAGGCTCTTTTCTCCTGCTCGACAGGCTCTATTGCGCGTTGCGACAACTCAGCGCAACCTTACCAATGAGTCCCCGATCACAACAGGAGTCTCGCCTGCTCAGCGAACGGCGAGCATGACCATGCCTCCACCGCTCGCCCATGAGTCCGAATACCTATTCTCATCGCTGGATGAACTGCGCGCGGCGTGCCTGGATCTGCCTCCTCCAGACGGTGATGCCGCAGCGCGGGCGGCGGAGCGGCACAACCAACTTACGAAACCGCCTGGCAGCCTGGGCCGTCTCGAAGAGATCGTTGTGTGGCTCGCCCGTTGGCAGGGACGAAGCATGCCGCGCCTCGACTGCGTCGAGATTCTCGTTTTCGCGGGCAATCACGGTGTGACGAAACACGGCGTGTCAGCCTATCCGGCCGAGGTGACGGCGCAGATGGTGGCGAATTTCTCCGCCGGCGGTGCGGCGATCAACCAGATTGCTCGAACGGTCAGCGCAACCCTCCATGTTGTTCCGCTCGCGCTCGAACAAGCCACCGCAGACTTTACACAAGCGCCGGCCATGACCAAGGACGCATTCCTCGCCGCAGTGAGGACCGGCTATCAGACCGTATCTCCGGAGGCGGACCTCGTCTGCGTCGGCGAGATGGGAATCGGAAACACGACGGCCGCGGCGGCGATCGCGGCGGCGCTGTTCGGCGGCGGGGGCTCGCGCTGGGCCGGTCGCGGCAGCGGCGTCGGTGGTGCCGGGCTGGCGCGAAAACGGGCCGCAATCGACTTGGGCCTCGTGCGCCATGCGGCGCTGCTGCACGATCCGCTGGCGAGCGCGGCCGCGCTCGGCGGGCGGGAGCTTGCGGCCATCCTGGGCGCAGCGCTAGCGACGCGGCACCACCGCATCCCAATACTGCTCGACGGGTTCGTCTGCGCGGCCGCGGTCGCTCCGTTGGCAAAGCTGCGCGCGGACGCGCTCGAGCATGCGCTTGCCGCACACGTGTCGGCAGAGGCAGCGCATCGGATGTTGTTGACCGAGCTTGGTCTCGATCCGCTGCTCGATCTGACAATGCGATTGGGCGAGGCGAGCGGCGCCGGGCTGGCGGTGCCGCTGCTGCGTGCCGCGCTGGCCTGTTATGCCGGAATGGCCACTTTCGCGGAGGCGGGAGTTGCGAACAAGCTGCGGTAGCGTTCCTCGCGGCTGCCCCGATCAGTCGGTCTCTTTCTGGGCCATTGCGTGAAAGAACGTGCCCGTGACCCACCCGCGGCAGCCGCCATCGCTGCCGATTGCCTTCCCCTGAGCATC
>DATNNX010000264.1:0-4096 GCA_035601615.1 Xanthobacteraceae bacterium | reverse complement strand
TACGTGGACCGCTCGATCATCGCCGAACGCGACAAGCCTTTCGAACCGCAAGGCGGGCTCGTTGCGCTCTTCGGCAATCTCGCCCCCAAGGGCGCGATCCTCAAGCGCTCGGCGGCCGATGCAAGGTTGTTCGAGCACGAGGGGCGCGCGGTGGTCTTCTCCTCGCTCGCCGATCTTGCGGCGCGCATCGATGATCCCGCGCTCGACGTCACCCCCGAGGATGTGCTCGTGCTGCAGAACGCCGGTCCCCACGCGAGCGAATGCATGCCGGAGGCGGGTTATCTGCCGATCCCGAAAAAACTCGCACAGCGCGGGGTCAAGGACATGATCCGAATCTCCGACGCCCGGATGAGCGGCACGGCCTTCGGCACCATCGTGCTGCACATTACGCCGGATGCGGCATCCGGCGGCCCGCTCGGCCTCGTGCGCAGCGGCGACCGCATCCGGCTTTCGGTCAAGGAACGCCGCATCGAACTCATGGTCGACGACCCGCAACTGAAAGCGCGCGCCGCCGCGGCAAAACCCGCGCAAGTAAAGCCGGAGCGCGGCTACGCCAAGCTCTATGCGCAGGAAATTCTCGGCGCGGATGAAGGCTGCGACTTTGCCTTCTTGCGCCCGGCCGCGGTGCAACGCGGTTGAACCCTCGCTCCCGCTTCGCGGCGCGAGGGAAATGCCCCGCATCCGGCACACTTTCATGTGGGACCGCGGTATATGAACTGCTGAGTCAAAGTGGGTAGATACGGAGGAAATCCGATGGCGGTTGAGAGCATTTTCTATTCGGTGTCCGGCCTGAGTTGTCGCGGCGCGCTGGTGTGGGACGACGGCGTGAAGGCGCTGCGGCCGCTTCTGCTGATGGCGCCCAATTGGAGAGGCGTCATCAAGCCGGCGATCGAAACCGGCCAGATGCTCGCGCAGCAAGGATATGTCGTCTTCGTTGCCGACATGTTCGGCGAAGGCAACGGACCGGTCGGGACCGAAAATCCCATGGAGTTTCTGCGCCCGTTCATGTCGGACGTGCCGGGGATGCGCCGGCGCATCGCTGCCGCCCTCGATACGCTGACGCGCGAGTCGGATCGGCGCGCCATCGGCGACATCAACCGGCGCGCCGCGATCGGCTTCTGCTGGGGCGGCCTCAACGTGCTCGATCTCGCCCGCATCGGCGCCGACGTGCAGGCGGTCGTGTCCATGCACGGCACGCTGACGACGCCGCAGCCGGCCAAGCGCGGCGACATCAAAGCGGCGGTTCTCGCCGTGCATGGCGCTGCCGATCCGGTTGCCCCGAAGGCCGAGCGCGATGCCTTCGAGGCGGAGATGACGGCGGCCGGCGCGTGCTGGGCGCTGCTCACCTTCGGCGACCTCTGCCATGCCTTCACCGATCCGCAGGAGAACACGCCCGGCGTCGCGGTCTACGACGAGCCTGCCACCCGGCACGGCTACGCGCTCGCCCATGCCTTCATCGCCGACGCCTTCGCCGGCCGGCGCCACGGTTGCCCGCAGCAGACCGCGGCGTGATAATCTCGCCTCCTCACGAGCGGAGCCTTCCATGCATACGCTGTCCATCCCGCAATCGATCGTCGCGCGCGTCATCGAGCGGCGCGGCCGCGAGCACATCTACGAGAATCTCGATCCGGCCAAGACCGCGCTCGTCGTCGTCGACATGCAGAACGCGTTCATGCTGCCGGGCGTGGCCCACGCGCTCTGCCCGATGGCGGAAAAGATCGTGCCCAACATCAATCGCCTCGCGCAGGCGGTGCGCGAGACCGGCGGCACCGTGGTCTGGATCAAAACCACCTTCAAGGAAGACGCGCTGCAGAGTTGGTCGACCTATTTCGAAATGGTCAGCCCGCAACACGGCGCCAAGCGCGTCGAGGCGCTCACCGCCGGCAGCAAGGGGCATCAGCTCTGGGATACGCTCGACGTGCGCGCAGCCGACCTCATCGTCGAGAAGAACCGCTTCAGCGCTTTCATTGCGGGCTCCTCGGATCTCGCGGACATCCTGCGCGGGCGCGGCCTCGACACCCTTCTCATCACCGGAACGGTGACCAATGTGTGCTGCGAGTCGACCGCGCGCGACGCCATGATGCTCAATTTCAAGACCATCATGGTGACCGACGGCAACGCCGCCGTGACCGACGCGGATCACAACGCGTCCCTTTGCGCGTTCTACCTCACCTTCGGCGATGTCATGTCGACCGACATGCTGATCGCCTGCCTGACGCGCAACGCCGCGGGCAAGCTCGCTGCGGCCGAGTAGCGCTCCGTCTGCCGAGGCCCCATGCAGGGCGCGAGCGATCTCGCGACCGCCGCGCCGGAACCGGCGGATATCATTGCCCGCGCCCGCGCGCTCATCCCGACCCTCGTCGCGCGCTCGCGCGAGGGCAGGCAGCGGCGCCGTATTCCCGACGAGACCATCGCCGACATGCAGCGCGCCGGCTTGTTTCGCGTGCTCCAGCCCAAGCGCTGGGGCGGCTACGAAATGGACCTGCATACGTTTTACGACGTCGAGCTCGCGCTCGGCGAAGGCGACATGTCGACGGCGTGGATTTACGGCGTCTGCGGCGTGCATCCCTGGTTCATGGCGCTGCTCGACGATCGGGCGGCGCAAGAGGTTTGGGGCGAGGACACCTCGGTTTTGATCTGCTCCTCGCTCATGCCCGCGGGCCGCGCGAGCGCCGTTCCCGGCGGCTATCGCCTGAGCGGACGCTGGCGCTATGCGAGCTGCTGCGCCCATTGCGACTGGGCGCTCCTCGGCGCGCTCGTCGCGCCCGGTAACGGCGCAGCGCCCGAGGGGCGCATCTTTCTTTTGCCGCGCAAGGACTATGCGAGCATCGACACCTGGCAAGTGTCGGGCCTGCAGGCGACCGGCAGCTGGGACATCGTCGTCGAGGACGCGTTCGTTCCCGCTTATCGCTCGCAGAGCATGCTGGACAATTTCCGGCTCAAAGGTCCCGGGCAGGCGCCCAACACGTCGAGCCTCTACCGGCTGCCGTTCGGGCAGATTTTCGTGCGCGGCATTTCCACCGCTGCGCTCGGCGGCCTGCAGGGCATGCTCAACGCGTTTCTCGATTACGGCAAGACGCGCGTGACGCGGGCGGGAGGACGCTCCGCCGAAAATCCGTTCGTGCAGCTCGTCTGTGCGGAGAGCGCGGCCGCCATCGACGAGATGACGAACACGCTGCATCGCAACCTGCGCAACTTGCACGCCTATGCCCGGGCCGGCAACATGCCGCCGCTCGAGGAGCGCCTGCGCTACAAATTCCAGTCGACCGAGGTGACGGAGCGCTGCACGCTCCTTGCCGCGCGCATCTTCAAGGCGGCCGGCGCCGCCGGGCTTTCGGATGATCTCCCGTTCGGCGGAATTCTCGCCGATCTCATGGCCGGCCGGCAGCATATCTCCAATCAATACGAATATGTCGGCAGCAGCTGGGGCGGGGTGATGTTCGGGCTGGAGAACAAAGACTTGATGCTTTGAGCTCATGGGGTTGGATTGAGATGGAAGTCCCGCATGCCCGGTGTACTCCCTCGCCCCGCGGAGCGGGGAGAGGGTTGGGGTGAGGGGGCCCCTCACCCGAACGAGACCGCGGCTGGAATCTTGCGCCCTCTCCCCGCTGTCCGCGGGGCGAGGGCACGTGCCGCGCCGCCACTTTTGAAGTCGTCATATCTCACCATTCCAAACAGCCGTTCTCGTTCCCGCGGCGCGTTTTCTGCGCCCGGGTTTTGCTTTTTCGCTTCGCGCACCCCTATCGAAGGGTGGCGGAGCGCCGAGAGTCGTACGGGTGCTTGCGAGGCACCCGGTGGGCCTGCACGTAACGCGGCAGGCCAGGCGCTTGCGAGGCGCCTTGCGTCCCATAACGCGGGACGCCCGCCTCTCGGCGCTCTCACCGTGGCGATTTTGGGCTCCGGTGCCGCGCTTCCCTCACCGGACTTGCGTCCGGCTCGGTGCGAGCTCCTCGCGTCCGGGTCGTAGTGCCCGGCTGGCGGCTTTCCGTACCTCCCGGGGCAGCGGGTGCGAGCCGCTGCCGCAGGACGCCACGCCTCGCTCCGCCTTCAGGATGTCTCCGGACGACGCCCTTCGATGAGCGAGGCTGGACATGCT
>DATNNX010000263.1:0-2324 GCA_035601615.1 Xanthobacteraceae bacterium | reverse complement strand
GAGGCATAGGCGGCCTTCGGCCGCCGTTCTTAGCGCTAAGCACGCCGATGCGAAGGTCGTTGTGAGGCACGCGACTCGTGCCACAACAACGACCCCCACCCCCAACCCCTCCCCAACCGGCTGCGGGCTTGCCCGCTTCCGGCAAAACTTAAAGCGACCAAACCCCGGCGGGCCGGGGTTTGGTTGGGGAGGGGAGCACACCGAGTCGCGGCACGCTTGGTAGTGAAAGCCAGCGCAACGTAGGTCGCCTATCCTTCTGCGACGTAAGACAATGCCCGCACCACAACCCATCGAAACGCATGCCGGCCTCACCTACGCCACGCACGACGGCGTGGCGCTCGCGGGCGATCTTTATCTGCCCGCCGGCGCGGGGCCGTTTCCCGCGCTCGTTGCCGCCCATGGCGGCGGATGGCAGGCGGGCGCGCGCAGCGCGTTCCAGTACTGGGGGCCTTATCTCGCCGCGCGCGGCTATGCGCTGTTCGCGATCAGCTATCGGCTGGCGAAAAAGGGCCAGAAAATGTTTCCGCAGGCGGTCACCGACGTGCGCGCCGGCGTGCAATTCGTGCGCGGCAGCGCCGGCAAGTTCAAGCTCGACCCCGCGCGCATCGGCCTGTTCGGCGCTTCCGCCGGCGCGCACCTCGCCGCGCTCGCTGCGCTCGGGGGAGAAAAATTCAAGGATGCCTATCCGAACGACGCCCATGCCGCGGTGAGTAAGGTGAAGGCTTTCGTCGGCGTCTACGGCGTCTACGATCTCGTCGAGATGTGGCAGCGCTACCAATTGCAGAGCCCGCGCGAGAACAATATCGAGAATTTCATGGGCTGTGCGCCGATGGATGATCCGCAGCGCTATTTCGATGCCTCGCCCATCAACTACGCGACCTTCGCCAACAATCAGATCGGCGTGTTCCTGGCCGTGGGCACCGAGGACGACCTCGTCAACCGGCGCGCGCAGACCGACGCGTTCCTGCTGCGGCTCAAGCAGGCCAATTTCTTCGTGCGCCCCTGCATCGTGCAGGGCGCGCCGCATTATTGGCTCAACGACCCGATCGAGGAGTCTCGCAGCTATTCCGGCTTCATGGCGCCGCGCCTCATGCGCTTCTTGCAGGAGCGGCTGTAGGTTTGCCGAGGCGTCCTGCCGGCTCGCAAGCGCCCTAATCGCGCGTGCATCGCATCCTCGGTCTGCGAGCACGCCATGCGCACGCGACTCGGTCTGTTTCCCTCCCCCGCTTGCAGCCGAACTCGGGTTTACGCGAGTTCGGCCACTCTATTCACCGGCCGAAGTCGGAAACATCCGACTTCGGCTGGAGGGTTAGGGAGGGGGCACGCGAAAAGATTCGCGCCTAATCACCCCCTCCCGATCTTTCCCCCGTAGAATTGAGCGCAAGAAACGGATAGCCGCGCTTGCGGCCGAGATGCGAGGAGTAGGTCAGCACGCCGAACGCAGCGCGGTTTTGAACAATGGCAAAAGCCTACTACAGCGTCATGCTCTATCACCCCGCCGAAGAAGTGTGGGCAGTGATCCGCCCATTTGATCACTATGCCTGGGCGGGCGTCGACAGCGAGACCATCATCGAACAAGGCAAGGCCGGAGATCAGGTCGGAGCCGTGCGTCGCTTCACCTATGCAGGCAACGTCGTCCGCCAGGTTCTGCTCGCCCATTCCGACATTGACCGTTCCTATAGCTACGGATTCTGTGGGGCTCCACCCGTTCCGGTGCGGGACTATGTAGCGACGATACGTGTTAGTCCGGCCATTGCCGACGCTGGGTCATTTGTTGAGTGGTGGGCAACGTTCGATTGCGCTCCCGAGGAGCGAGACCAATGGATGAAGCATTTCGAGACGGAGGGCTTTTCGAAATGGCTCGCTGCGCTGCGCCGCTACCTATCGAATGGCAGCGTCCAAGCGTAAACCGACGCCGCTGCGCTCGACCGGCAGGACAGAAGCCCCCTCAATGGGTTACCCACCCAATTTGACTACACCAGAGATATTGAATTTATCTCTTGACTACTATTTGCGCCGATGCTACATAGCTTCCCAGCCTCGCTCATCGAAGGGCGTGCTCTGGAGGCATCCTGAGGACGGAGCGAGGCGTGGCGTCCCGTGGCGGCGGCTCTGGAACCGCTGTCCCGGGAGGCACGGGACCCCGCCAGCCGGGCACTACGACCCGGACGCGAGGAGCTCGCTAACCGATCCGGATGCAAGTCCGGTGAGGCAAGCGCGGGACCGGAGCCTAAAACCGCCACGGTGGAGCGCCGGGAGGCGGGCGTCCCGCGTTATGGGACGCAAGGCGCCTCGCAAGGCGCCTGGCCTGCCGCGTCACGTGC
>DATNNX010000262.1:0-8772 GCA_035601615.1 Xanthobacteraceae bacterium | reverse complement strand
TATTCCTTCGGAAGGCCGATCTTCATTCCTTTAATCGACCTGCCGACGGCCGCTTCATAGTCCGGAACGGGCAGATCAACCGATGTCGTGTCCTTGGGATCGTGCCCCGCCATCGAGGTGAGCAGGATCGCGGCATCGCGCACCGTGCGTGCGAACGGCCCGGCCTGATCGAGCGATGACGCAAACGCCACGATGCCCCACCGCGAGCAGCGGCCATAGGTGGGCTTGATGCCGACGATGCCGGTGAAAGCCGCGGGCTGGCGGATGGACCCGCCGGTATCGGTTCCCGTTGCGCCGAGGCACAGCTGAGCCGCCACGGCCGCCGCCGAGCCGCCCGAAGAGCCGCCTGGCACGAGCGGCGTGTTCGCGCCCCTTCGGCGCCAGGGCGAGATCGCCGGTCCGAAAAACGAGCTCTCGTTCGAAGAGCCCATCGCAAACTCGTCGTTGTTGAGCTTGCCCAGCATCACCGCGCCGTCGCGCCAGAGATGGGCGCTCACGGTCGACTCGTAGGTCGGCAGGAAATTGTCGAGGATGCGCGAGCAGGCCGTGGTGCGCACGTCCTTGGTCGCGAACATATCCTTGACGCCGAGCGCGAGTCCTTCGAGCGGCCGCGCATCACCGGCGGCAAGCCGCGCATCGGCCGCATGCGCCATGGCACGTGCCCGATCCGGTGTCTCCAGCACATAAGCGTTGAGCGCGCGCGCCTTTTCCATGGCGGTAAGGTGCGCCTCGGCAAGCTCGGCGGCCGAGAATTCTCGGCGGCGAAGGCGATCGCGTGCGTCGGCAAGGGTCAGCGACGTGAGGTCGGTCACGGCTCGAGATGATCCTGCTCAGCCTCTCAAGTTGCGCGGGTCTCGCTGCGTTCGCCAAGCAATGGTGGAAAAGCCGCGGCGCGGCTTATTCCACCACCTTCGGTACGACGAAGAAATGTTCCTCCGCCGCCGGCGCATTCTTGAGGATGGCGTCGGGAATGCCCCCGTCGGTGACGATGTCAGGCCGCTTCTTCATCTCCATGGGAATGACCGAGGTCATCGGCTCGACACATTCGACATCGACCTGCGACAACTGCTCGACGAAGGCGAGAATGGCGTTGAGCTCGCCTCGCAGGTGCTCGATCTCGTCCTCGGCAACAGCAATGCGCGCAAGCTGCGCGATGCGGCGAACGGTATCGGGATCGACCGACATGGAATGCTCCTGGAGTCGACCAAAGTCGGCGAGCCTATAGCAGAGCGGCCGCGGTGGCGCCAATGCTGCGCACGCGACTATTGCGTGGACGCGCGGAAGCGTCGATATAGCTGTCATGGACGCACCAAACCCTTCCAGCATCCCAACCTTCGCCAACCGCACCCCGCTCCATATCGGCGCGGTCGGGCTCAAGGTGCGCGACATCGAAGCCGTATCGCGCTTCTACCGTGACGTACTCGGGCTCGGTGTCCTCGATCGCGGGAACGACCGCACCGCGCTCGGCGCCGGTGGGATGCCCGTTGTTCACCTCGAGCATCGCCGCGACGCTGCGCCCGACGATCAACGCGAGGCGGGCCTCTATCACACCGCCTTCCTCATGCCGACGCGGGGCGATCTCGCGCGTTGGATTCTGCACGTCGCGCGGAACAAGGTGGCCCTCACGGGCGCATCCGACCATGCGGTGAGCGAGGCATTCTACCTCGACGACCCGGAAGGAAACGGCGTCGAGGTCTACTGCGACCGCCCGGCGAAGACTTGGCAATGGACCGGGAGCGATCTGAAGATCACCACCGATCCGCTCGACGTCGAGCGTATCCTGCGGGAGGTCGCGCCCGGCGCGACCTATCCGAGCGCACCGGACGGCCTGCGCATCGGCCACGTGCATCTTCGCGTCGGCGATGTCGCGCGCGCGGAGGCCTTCTATCGCGACGCGCTTGGGCTCGATGTCACCCGACGCCGCCGCGGCGCAACCTTCATGTCATCGGGGCGTTATCATCACCACATCGCCGCCAATGTCTGGCACAGCGCCGGCGCCGGAGAGCGCAACGAAAACCGCGCCGGCCTGTCTTGGGTCTCGCTCGAGACCGCCGATCCCGCGGCATTCGACGCGGCAAAGGCGCGGCTCGCACAAGTCGGAGCGGAGCTCGCGGTCACGTCCGCCGCCATCGCGACCGCCGACCCTTGGGGTACGCGCCTGCGCATTACCCGCGGCTAATCCGGCCTCGGTCCGGCGAGTGCCCGCATGTGCTCCTCCGCACAACGCTCCCTGATCTCGTAGCCTATTCAGTCACGTTGCTGTTTCGAAGGTATGGCTAGCATTGGGGAAAGGCGAGCTAAGGCCACCATGCGCACGGGCCAGTTAGCCAAACCTTCACATGCCGACCGCTTGCTCTAACTCTGAGCCCACACAGCGGCCGGCCGCGATTTATGCCAAAATTTCCTCGGCTCGTGCTAGCGTTACGACTTAGACGTCAAATTATCGGTCACTGCACAGGAGATGATCATGCCGACCGTCACGGCGGTCGAGCCGGAACAACATGCGAGATTTCTGCCGGCGCCGCGGGCGCGGATCGGAATGATCATTCCCTCGGTCAACAGCATGACCGAGCCGCAATTCAACCGTTTTGCGCCGCCCGGTCTCGGGGTGCACGTCGCGCGCGCCCGCGTTGCCGGCGAATGGAAGCGCCCGCTCGCGGCCATGGCCGAAGAGATCGCCGCCGCAGCAAAGCTGCTCGCCGATGTGGCACCTGATCTCATCGTGTTTCACTGCACCGACACCTCGATGACGCAGGGGCCGCAGGGCGAAGGCCGTATTCTAGACATTGTTCAGGACGCAACAGGCATCGAGGCGGTGGCCACAAGCCGCCTGGTGCTGGAAGCATTGCAGGCACTCGGCTTGCGCAGCCTCCTCTTGCTCAGCCCTTACAGGAGCAACCAAGCCGTGATCGACTATCTCGGCGCGACCGGATTTACCGTGGTCCATGACGTGGCTCTTGGCCTCAAGCCGCTCGAATTCGCCGCGGTCACCCCGCCCGAATGGGCGCAGCTCGCACGCAGACACGACCGGGCGGAGGCCGACGGCATTTTCCTGAGCTGCACCAATACGACCCAGGTCGAGGCGATCGAAGACATCGAACGCGCGCTCGATAAGCCCGTCGTCAACAGCAACCAGGCGGTGCTGTGGGGCTGCGTCAAGCGGCTCAAGTCGGCGCTTGCTCCTTTGCCTGCGATGCCGCGCCTCGGCCGTTTGATGCGGCACATGGATGCGTAACAAGCGATCAGCAAAGGCCGAAACCATGAAGGCACGTCTTACCGGTGCCGCGGCATGTCTCATGCTTTTCGTTTCGATTGCAGCCGCGCAGACCTACCCGACGCGCCAGATCACGCTCGTGGTTCCCTTCGCCCCCGGCGGGCCCGCCGATTTTCTCGGGCGCCTCATCGGCCAGAAGATGAGCGAAGACCTGGGCCAGCAAATCGTCGTCGACAATCGGCCGGGGGCCAACACCATCATCGGTGCCCAGGCTGTCGCCAAGGCAGCGCCCGACGGCTACACGCTGCTGATGGCGATCGACGGCACGCTGGTCATGAATCCGTTCCTTTACAGCAAGCTCGCCTACGATCCATTCAAAGATTTTGCGCCAATCTCGCTGATCGCGCTGGTCCCCTCGGCGCTGGTTGGGAACATCAAGATCCCGGTCGAGTCGATCCGGGAGCTCGTCGATCAGGAGAAGGCCAAGCCGGGCACCTTCCAGATCGGGATCAGCACACCGACATCGCAGGTCAATGTCGGGCTCCTCAACATGATGGCCGGGACCAATTTCACCACCATTCCGTATCGCGGAGGGACGACGCAGATTACCGGCATTCTTGCCGGCGATATTCCGCTTGGCATGGAGAGCGTCAACGTGTCGCTGCCGCTATGGCGCGAGAAGAAGGTCAAGATTCTCGGCCTGGTGAACGCGCATCGCCTTTCGCTCGCTCCCGAGCTTCCAACTGTCGCGGAAACCTTCCCAGGCTACGATCTCGGCATCTGGCAGAGCATCGTCGCGCCTGCGGACACACCGCGCGAGGTCGTGAACAAACTGCATGGGTCGATCAGAAAGGTCTTGGCAGTACCCGAGGTCCGCGAAAAGCTGGCCAACGCCGGCATCGAGCCGGCCAGCAGCAATACGCCGGAGGAATTCGCCGCCTTCATCCGCTCCCAGGCCGACACCCGGGCCAAGGTCATCCAGGCGGTCGGAATGAAACTCGACTGACACCCGCCATGCGCACGGCGCCTCGCATCCTCATCGCAACTGTCGCTATCGCGCTGACGCTCGGTCCCGCGCGGGCACAAGCAACGCCCGAGGCGGACGCAAAGGGTTATCCCAACCGCGCGATCCGCATCATCGTGCCGTTCCCTCCGGGCGGGCCGGCGGACACCATCACACGCCTCGTCGGGCAGCGCATGAGCGAAGATTGGGGCCAACCTGTCGTGATCGAAAACCGCGCCGGCGGCAATACCGCGATTGGCGCGCAAGCGGCGGCGCGTGCGGCAGCCGACGGTTACACGCTGCTCGCGGCGATGGATACCACCATGGTCATCAATCCGCTGGTGGCGCCCAATCTGCCCTACGACCCGCTCAAGGATTTCGTGCCGATCACGCTTCTGACCAAGACCATGTCGCTGGTGGTGGTGCGAAGCGATGGGCCCAACTCGGTCAAGGAGCTGATCGCCAAGGCAAAGGCCAATCCCGGAAAGCTCAATATGGGCGCCGGGACCATCACCTCGCGTCTCGGTGCGCTCCAGTTCGCCAAAGCGGCCGGGATCGATGTGCAGCTCGTTCCATTCAAGGGTAGCGCCGAAATAGGCCAAGCCGTGCTCGCGGGAACGGTGGATTTTGCGCTCGACAGCACCGGCACGAGCTTGCCGCTGATCCAAAGCGGCCATTACCGCGCGCTCGCAAAATACAGCAACCGGCCACTCCCCATCTTGCCCGACCTACCAAGCCTCAGCGTTGCGGCGGGGCTGCCCGGACTTGGTGAAAGCTCCACATGGATTGCGCTCGTCGCGCCGGCCGGGACGCCGGCCGCCATCCTCGACAAAGTCCATCGCGAGGTGGCGAGCATCTACAGCGACGTGGCCATGACCACCAAGCTGGAGCAAATAGGCATTCCGGCGCTGCGCAGCAGCTCGCCCGCCGAATTTGCTGCCTTTATTGGAAGCGAGACCGAGCGCTGGTCCAAGGTCCTCAAGGAGAGCGGCAACGTCAAATTGGACTGACGTCCGTCGCGCTGGACTGACGACCCTTAAGCTTCAACCGTCTAGTCGGGCGCTGCAGCTTCGCGCGGCCGGCTCCCGTCATGATCGTTTCTCGCGCAGCCCGGCGCGCTGCAGGCGCGGCAGAACCTCGTCGCAGAAGAACGGCAGCTCGTCGAGGTAATTGACGAGCGAGACGGCGACCCCTGTCAGCCCGGCTTTGCTGAGATCGATGAGCTGGTTCGCCACGTGGTCCGGGTCGCCCACGATCGGCAAGCCGCCCATGCCCTGCGCGTAGCCGCTGCGGATCTGCTGGAATTTTTCCGGCGGCGTGTTCTGCGCCGTGATGTTCTTGAGCGCGAGGATGTCATCGACCGCCCGCCAATCGGCACGCTCGACGATCGAGTAATGGAAATAGTCCTCGGCCTCCTTCTTGGTCGGCCTGCAAGTGGTGACGCCGACAGTATAGACGCCGAGTTCCCTGCCCTGCTGCTTGGCCTGATCTTTGGCGCTCGCAACCTTCTGCGCCGTTTCGTCGAGCGAGGTACGGGATGCCTGAAGGAAGAACGCGTCGCAGTTGCGAATGGCGAAGGCCTGTCCCACCGGGGACGCGCCCGCATTCATGATCAGCGGTCGCGAGCCGCCATAGGGCTTGGGCTTGCCGCGAATGCCCTTCATGCCGAGATATTTTCCGCGGAAATCGAAATCTTCCTTGTCCGACCAGATCATCCTGATGACATCGATCCATTCCTGCGCGTATTCATAGCGCGCTTCGTGGTCGCGCTGTTTGACGCCGAACATCGCGAATTCGCCCTCGTTCCAGCCGACCACGATGTTGAGTCCAAAACGGCCTTCGCCGATGTGGTCGGCGGTCACCATTTCCTTGGCCGCAATGATTGGATGAAATAGCGGCGCATGCACCGTTCCGAAGACGGTGACGCGCTTGGTCGAGGCGAGCAGGCCGGTCGCCCATGTGATGGTCTCGAGGGTTGCGCCCTGGTAGTCGCTGTCGCCGCCATAGCCCTTCCAGCGCCCAATCGGGAGGAGAAAGTCGATACCGGCGTCATCGGCCATCCGCGCGAGCTTGAGATTGTCCGGCCAACTCCCCGACCAGCGCTCGGGGACGAGTGTCACCGCCCGGCCCGACGAGCAGTTCGCCCCGAACAAGCCGATCTTGACCTTGTTCGCGTTGTACATCGCCATACGATCTTGCCGGGATGAAGCGGGAGCGAGCACGGTAGTCTCCTTCGGGAGCCGAGTGGAAATGAGGCTAGCGCATGGGCAGGGCATTTTGAATGGGAGGCCCGCGTTCGCCGATTGCCTTGCAATCGCTCAGCGATGAGAATTGCCAAAGAAAGGCTGTGTGCGAGAAGGATGGTCTGATGACCCTTCGTGCAATCGCAGCCGCTATTTCGGCAGCCTTGATGGTGGGAACCGCCGCCGCGCAAGAACGGCCCGAGGCTTTCCCCACGCGGCCGGTCAAAATCGTCGTCCCATTTCCGGCCGGCGGGCCAACCGACATCCTCGCGCGCGTGATCACCCAGCGGCTGAGCGAGGTCTGGGGTCAGCCGGTGGTTGTCGAAAATCAGCCCGGTGCCAACACCGCGATTGCCGCTGCGCGCGTCGCCAAAATGCCGCCCGACGGCTACACCCTACTGGCGGCAATGGATGTCACACTGGTGCTTAATCCGCTCGCGACCAGCAATCTTTCTTATGACCCGCTCAAGGATTTTGCGGCGATCACGCTCGCATCCAAGAACACGTCGCTCCTGAGCGTTCGCGCCGAGGATGGCCCGAAGACCGTGAAAGAGCTGATCGGGCGCGCCAAGGCAAATCCCGGCAAGCTCAACTATGGTGCGGGGATCATTACCACGCGGCTCGCCGGCTATCTGTTCAACCGCGAGGCCGGGCTCGACGTGCAATACATTCCGTTCAACGGTAGCGCGCCTACCGTCCAAGGTCTCCTGACCGGCGCCGTCGATTACATAATCGATGGCGCCGCCACCAGCCTTCCGCTCATCCACAGCGGCAAGTTACGCGCGCTCGCCAAGCTCAACAGCCGGCCATTGCCAGCCTTGCCGGAGGTGCGGCCGCTCGCGGTCGAAGCCGGTATCCCGGCGCTCGACGATATCTCGACCTGGATCGGGCTCGTGGCCCCTGCCGGCACCCCTCGCACGGTCATCGACAAGTTTCAGCATGAAGTCGTCAGGATGTACGCCGATCCCGTCATTGCCGAGAAGCTCGAGAGAGCGGGGATCAGTGCGGTCAGCAGCACGCCTGAAGAGTTCGAGGCTTTCGTCCGCAAAGAGCTGGACCGCTGGGGCCAATTGTTCAAGGACAGTGGAATCAGGCTGAATTGACGGGCGGCGCCGCTATTCCAAGTGCACACCGAAATCTTCTCGAAAGATGCGCTGCCCCTTCGGGGTGATCGCGACGGCGCGGGTCGCGGAGATGCGACGGATCCAGCCATTCTGGAAACTATGGGCGCAGATTGCTGCACCAACTGCGCCCGCCAAATGAGGTCGCCGCTCGCTCCAATCGAGGCACGGCCGGCAGAGGACGCGCGGGGCGCGCTTACCGCGCCGCGCCAACAACGCGTCAACGTCGATTCCCATTCGGTTGAGGAGCTGGATGCCGGCGTCGGTTACCAAACCGGCATCGCTCGCCAGCTCCGCGTAGCCACCCGCCACCAGAGCATCTGCGAGCGCAACGCCCAGACGGCCGGCAAGATGGTCGTAGCACGTCCGCGCCGTCCTGAGCGCTACGTCTCTCGGACCCACGAAGAGCGTTCGCTTACGGTCCAAGCCGGATGCCACTTGCATGATGCTTTCGATCATCTGCGCGACCGACTGCGACGCGAGGCGGTAGTAGCGATGCCGGCCTTGCTTCTCCAAGCTGAGAAGGCCGACCGCAGCCATACGCGTCAGGTGACCGCTTGCGGTCTGTGGTGTGACACGGCCGACCTGCGCCAGCTCTGAGGCTGTCAGCGCGCGCCCATCCATCAGCGCATGGAGCATGCCCGCACGTGCGGGCTCGCCCACAAGCGACGCCACCGTTGCAAACATCGCGTTGCTGGCCATTGCCGAACTCCAAGCTAGGGCATCCGCACCCTACACCTGTCCTCAACCTGATGCTTCGGTCATCACCGTAACGTGTCTCGCCGCATTGGAGCACAGTGCCCGGATGACGGCCACGCAGACGCTTGGCGGCACGTTCTACGGATGGCGGGTGGTGGGCGCTGCTTTCGTTCTCGCTGTCTTCGGTTGGGGGATGGGGTTCTATGGCCCGCCCGTCTATCTGAGCGTTATCCACGAGACAACGGGATGGCCACTGGCCCTGATATCGACGGCGGTAACCGCGCATTTCCTCATCGGCGCCGCTGCAGGAGCCAATCTGCCGGCTCTTTACCGACGCTTTGGCGCTTCGGCGGTGACGAAGGCGGGCGCTGTCTCGCTCGCCGTCGGCACGCTCGGCTGGGCTATCGCGGACGCACGATGGCAACTGTTCGCGGCCGCGCTGCTCAGCGGAGCGGGTTGGGGCGCAATGAGTGCCGTAGCGGTCAATGCGAT
>DATNNX010000261.1:0-15014 GCA_035601615.1 Xanthobacteraceae bacterium | reverse complement strand
CAACAGGCGGCGCGCGCGCCGGTAGCACTTTGCCCGCGCCGTCAGACGGCGCTATAGATGGCCAACATTCCGGAATGGGGAGAACAGCATGGTCCGCATGGACGGCGAGGCCGCGTCGAAACCGCGGATGCAATATCGCGGGCTACGCGACTGGCTCGAACAAGTCGACAAAATGGGGGAGCTTCGCAGAGTCGATGGCGCTGACTGGGATGTGGAGATGGGCGCTATCACTCACATGCTCACGGAAAAGAGTCGCGGCACCGCGCCGGCAATCCTGTTCGACCGCGTGCCCGGCTATCCCATCGGCTTCCGCACGCTTTACGGGCAGCTCTCCTCGGTGCGGCGCATCGCTTTGACGCTCGGACTGCCACTCGAATACGAGCGCAGGGTGGACGTGGTGCGGACCTATCATGCCAGGATGCAGAACCTAAAGCCGCTGCCGCCGCGTTTCGTCAACGACGGCCCGGTGCTCGAGAACGTGCTCGAGGGCGACGATGTCGACGTGCTGAAATTTCCCGTACCGCGGCATCATGAGCTCGATGAGGCGCGGTTCGTCGGTACGGCCGACTGCGTCATCACCCAGGATCCTGATTCGGGCTGGTTCAATCTCGGTGCTTATCGCAGCCAGGTCTACGACGGCCAGACCGTCGGTTGCCAGATCACCGAGGGCAAGCACGGCCGCATTCATCGCGATAAATATTTCGAGCGCGGGCAGCCGGTGAAGGTGGTGATCCTGTGCGGACAGGATCCGCTTCTGTTCATGCTCGCCTCGAGCCCGCTGCCCGAGA
This sequence comes from Xanthobacteraceae bacterium, assembly GCA_035601615.1. GTDB lineage: Bacteria > Pseudomonadota > Alphaproteobacteria > Rhizobiales > Xanthobacteraceae > VAZQ01. Next base: position 14,226 of record DATNNX010000261.1, on the reverse strand, counting down.
TCGGCGAGATGGATATCGCTGGTGGGTTGCGCGGCGAGCCGCTCGACGTGGTGCGCGGCCCGTATACGGGCTTTCCGATTCCGGCCGATTGTGAAATCGCTATCGAAGGCGAAAGCTTGCCCGCCCAGGTCCGGCCGGAAGGCCCGTTCGGCGAGTGGATGGGCTACTACTCCGACGACACCCAGGATCGACCCTTCGTCAACGTGAAGACGATTCTCTACCGCAACGATCCGATCCTCACCTGCGCCCCGCAACACAAGCCCGTCGATGAGACCGGGCTGCTCAAGGGCATTGCCGGTGCCGCGCAGATCTGGCGGGCGCTCGAGGCGTGCGGCGTGCCCGAGGTGCTCGGCGTATGGAACCACGAAGCCGGCCCTGCGACGCGCTTCACCGCGATCCAGATTCGCCAGCGCTATCCGGGTCATGCGCGCCAAGCGCTGCACATTGCGTCCTCGTGCCAGGGCGGCGCTTACGCCGGCAAATGGACGGTCGTGGTCGACGAGGATATCGATGCCGGCGATCTCGACCAGGTGCTGTGGGCGATGTGCACCCGGTTCGATCCGCTCACGGATATCGATATGATTCAAAAGGCCTGGGCCTCCAAACGCGATCCGCTCTACCTTCCGGGCAACTTCAACAACCGCATCCTGATTGACGCGTGCATTCCCTATGATCGGAAGTTAAAGGGTACGTTCCCCGTCACCGTCGACGTTAGCGCCGATCTGCGTACGCGGCTGCGTGCGAAATTTCCGCAACTGTTCCCGAAAACTTGAGCGTGGTTCGTAAGTGGGTTGAGCGAAGCGACACTCTTCGCCATCTCGGATCGAAAGCGCTTATTCGATTGTCGGCAATGAGTGCAAATTTTCCGGATACCGAACGCGGTGGAAGTGATGGCATTCGTTGCGCTCAACCCATCCTACGGTGCGCGATATGCAGCTTCGCTTCGCTCCTCGTGGTTATGGCGCAGCCTGCGCGCTCGGGCAGCGTCGAAGATTTCTACCGGGGCAAGACCGTTTCACCGGGGCAAGACCGTTTCTCTCCTCATCGGCTACAGCGTCGGCGGCGGCTATGATGCGTACGGGCGGTTAGTGGCGCGGCATCTCGGCAAGCATATCCCCGGCAACCCGTCTGTTGTGCCGCAGAACATGAGCGGGGCCGGCAGCCTCAAGGCGGCCAATTACCTTTATTCAGTTGCCCCGAAGGACGGCTCCGTGATCGGCACCTTCTCGCGTAGTCAGGGTATTGCGCCGCTGCTCGACAAGGCCGAATTCGACAGCACCAAATTCACTTGGCTTGGCAGCGTCACCGATGAGGTGAGCCTCTGTGTCACGCGCCATGACGCGCCGGTGAAGAGCTTTAGGGAACTGCTGGTCACACCGGCAACTTTTGGGGGCGAGGGCGCGGGGTCCGATCCCAACATTTTCGCGCTGCTTTACCGCAATGTGTTCGGCGCCAAGATCAAGATCGTGACCGGCTATCCCGGGACCAACGAGATTCAACTCGCGGCCGAGCGCGGCGAGGTGGACGGGCTCTGCGGACTGTCTTCGAGCACCCTCAAAGGCCGTTATCCGCATTGGCTCAACGACAAGAAGGCCAATATCCTCGTTCAAGCCGGGATCAAGAAACAGCCGGAGCTGCCGGATGTTCCATCCGCGAGCGAGCTTGCGAGAGAGCCGAATCAGCTCCAAATCCTGAAACTGCTGCTGATAGGGCAGGCCATGGCGCGGCCTTTCGCGGCTTCGCCCGGCATCCCCGCCGAGCGCAGGGCGGCGTTGATTGCAGCCTTCGAACGTACGACCGCCGATCGGGAGTTTCTCGCCGAGGCCGAGCGGCTCAATTTCGAGGTCAATCCCGTTACTGCGGAAAAGCTCGACGCCCTGCTAGCCGAGGCCTATGCCACGCCCAAGGACGTGATCGCCAAGGCCGCCAAAGCGGTGTCGGACTAAAACGACGTTGAGGATCATTGCAAAAGGCCCGCTCTGCGAAACGCGGACGCGGTCGATGAGATGGGTGGACTGATCGGAGCGCGCATTCCGCGTCTCGAGGACGGCGCGCTGCTTCTCGGCAAAGGACGCTTCGTCGATGACATCGGCTCTGCCGGCGTGAGGCACGCCGCCTTCGTGCGCAGCCCCCATCCGCATGCCGCGGTCCGAAGGATCGACGCGGAGACGGCATGCGCGCTGCCTGGGGTGCACGCGGTGCTCACACTCGACGACCTTGCGCCGGTTCTGGCCAAGCGCCGTATGCTGCGCCACTCCAATTCCGGGGCTCCGCTAGACCGGTACTGGTCATTTGCGCTCGCCGACGGGGAAGCCTCCTACGTCGGCGAGGCAGTGGCGATGGTGCTTGCCGAGAACCGCTACGTTGCCGAAGACGCCGCGGCCATGGTCGCGGTCGACTATGACGTGCTTGCATCGGTAGCGGACGCGCGCGCCGCCATCGAGCGCGCTGCGCCCGCAGTGCGGCGCGAGCTGAACAGCAACATCGCGGCCGCCTACAAGATCGCCTATGGCGACGTCGAGGCCGCCTTTGCCGGCGCCGCCCACGTCTTTCACGAGGAGCTTTGGCAGCATCGCGGTGGCGCGCATCCGATCGAAGGCCGCGGCATTCTCGCCGAATGGCGCGACGGCACGATGACCGTTTGGGCTTCGACGCAGAAGGCGCACGATCTGTTCCAATCATTGACCGCGCTGCTCGATTTCGACGAAAGCCGCCTGCGGGTGGCAACCCCCGACGTCGGCGGCGGCTTCGGTCCCAAGCTTTGCGTCTATCCCGAAGATATCGCGGTTGTTGCAGCTGCCAAACTCGTCGAGCGGCCGGTCAAATGGATCGAGGACCGGCGCGAGCATTTCACCAACGCCGCCCAAGAGCGTGACCAATACTGGGCGCTCGATGTCGGCGTCGACGCGGATGCGAAGCTTCTCGGGATCCGCGGTCGATTGATCCACGACCTCGGGGCCTATGCCCTGCAGGATGTCAACATTCCCTACAACTCGGCGTCCATGCTCAGCGGGCCCTACATGCTTCCCGCGCTGGCGATCGATGTCATCGTTGCCGCGACCAACAAGACGCCGGTCTCTTCGGTCCGTGGGGCCGGATATCCGCAGGCAGCCTTCGCCATGGAACGCGTCATGGACCGCCTGGCACGCGAGCTGCGCCTCGATCGCACGGAGGTGCGTCGTCGCAATCTTATTCCGCCGGAGAAGATGCCTTACACAAAGCCGCTCAAGGCGCGCTCCGGTGCTGCCATGGCCTACGACAGCGGCGATTATCCCGCCTGCCAGGCGCAGGTCCTGCAGGCCGCAGGCTGGCAAGATTTTCCGCAGCGACAGGCGGCGGCGCGACGCGAAGGCCGCTACATCGGCATCGGGCTTGCGCACGGAATCAAGGGCACCGGACGCGGTCCTTTCGAATCGGGTTTGGTACGCGTGTCGAACGCTGGGCGCGTGTCGGTGTTCACCGGCGCTGCGGCGATCGGTCAGGGCCTGCACACGGCGCTCGCGCAGATTTGTGCAAATGAGCTCGGATTGCGGACCCAGGACATTACCGTCGTGCCAGGGGACACCGCGGGCGTGTCACTCGGGCTCGGCGCTTTTGCCAGCCGGCAAACCGTGACCGCCGGCTCCTCCGTATTGCTGGCGGCGCGGGCAGTTGCCGACAAGGCGAAGAAGCTCGCAAGCCACATGCTCGAGGCAGCGGAGCACGACCTCGAAATCGTCAACGGCGAGGTGCGCGTCGTCGGTGCCCCCCAACTGTCGGTCAAGCTCGGCGAGCTCGCGCGCATCCTCAAAGGCGCGCCCGGCTACGGCTTTCCCGCGGATATAGATCCCGGCCTCGATGCGAACGTGAATTGGCGCACCGATGCGCTCGCCTATGCAAATGCCTGCCATGTCGCCGAAGTTGAAGTCGATCCCGACACCGGCGGCGTCAAGCTTCTCAGTTATGTGGCGCTTCAAGACTCCGGAACCTTGATCAATCCCATGCTGGTCGAAGGCCAGGTGCGTGGCGGCGTGGCGCACGGGATCGGCAACGCCATGCTGGAATGGATGGGATACGATGCGGCCGGGCAGCCCCTCACCACGAGCTTTGCCGATTATCTGCTGCCGAGCGCCACGGAAGTGCCGGCGATTGAGACGCTCTTTAGAGAGACGCCATCGCCGCTCAATCCGCTCGGCGCCAAGGGTGCCGGCGAGGTCAGCACCATTCCCGCCGCCGCCGCGGTGATTTCTGCGATCGAGGACGCGTTGCAACCATTCGGCGTGCACATCGCGCAAACCCCGGTGACACCGCAGAAGCTGGTCGAGCTGATCGCCGATGGCATAAGGTCGTGAACGCCGAGTAACCGGGCAAAGCGTCTTCTCCGATGCGAACTGGCTCCGATTATCTTCGCTCCCTCAACGATGGACGGCAGGTGTTCATCGACGGCGAGCGCGTCAAGGACGTGACTGCGCACGTCGCCTTCCGCGAGGCGGCGCGCTCGCTGGCGCGGCTCTACGACATCGCGGCTGCGCCACAGATGCGCGAGCTCATGACGTTTATCTCGCCCAAGACCGGCGAGCCGGTGCTGCGCGCCTACCAGATCCCGCGCAGCCATGCCGATCTACGGGCGCGGCGCTTGTTTTCCGAGACCTGGGCAGAGGCGACATTCGGCCTGATGGGGCGCACGCCCGACCACGTCGCCGGTTTCTTCTGTGGCTACGCCGCATTGCCTAGCGTATTCGCGGCCGGAGGCATGCACTTTGCTGATAACGTGGTCGCCTTCTACGAGCATCTGCGCGACAATCACCTCTACGCCTCCTACGCGATCGTGCCGCCGCAGATTGACCGCAGCAAACCCGCCCACAAGCAGAGCGATCCGACGCTCTATGCCGGCGTCGTCAAGGAGCGCGATGACGGGATCGTCATTTCCGGCGCGCAGCAGCTTGCCACTGGTGGGACGCTTTCCGACGTCATCCATTTGAGCTGCATCCATCCGCTGCAGCCGGGCGACGAGAACTACGCCAATTGCCTGGCGGTCCCGGTCAATGCGCCCGGGGTCAAGCTCTATCCGCGGCGGCCTTTCGCGATCGCGGCCACCAACGCGTTCGACTATCCGCTCTCGAGCCGCTTCGACGAGACCGACAGCTTCGTCGTCTTCGAGAACGTGTTCGTGCCGTGGGAGCGGGTCTTCATCTATCGCAACCTCGTGCTATCGCGGGATCAGTGGTGGAAGACGCCGTCGCATCTTTATGGCAACCATCAGGCGCAAGTCCGATACGTCACCAAGCTGCGTTTCATGATCGGGCTCGCCCAGCGAATGAACGAGATGACGGGCAATGCCGCCAACCCGGCGGTGCAGATCATGATGGGCGAGCTTGCCGCCTGGGTATCGATCTATGAGCACATGCTGCTCTCACATGAGACGACGGCGGTTATCGATAAGGACGGCGTACTCTGGCCCTCGAAGTCCGGGCTCTATTCGGCTATGGCGCTGCAGTCGGAACTCAACGGCCGCATGCTAGAGATCATTCGCGAACTCGCCGGCTCCGCCCTGATCACCTTGCCGTCCTCGCTCCGGGATTTGGAGAGCGCGGAAACCGCGAGCGACGTCGAGCGCTACATGCGTTCGGCGTCTTCCGATGCCAAAAGCAAAGTGGCACTGATGCGGCTTGCCTGGGATTTGATCGGATCGGAATTCGGCAGTCGGCAGCAGCAATACGAGAAGTTCTACGGCGGCGCTTCGTTCCTGGTGAAGCAGAACGTCTATCGCAACTTCGATTTCAAGCGGGCAAGCGCGCTGGTCGACGCGGCGCTCAACCTGCCACCGGTACGGGGTAACGGCGGGAGCTAACCAGACGGGGTATTACCCGTCCTTCCACAAATGCGAAAATTCCGCGGCGACGATGCCCTCATATGGAATGTCGCCCGCGAGGATTCCGACGTCACGTGAGAACTGGTTCATGCCGGCGACAAACGTGGGCGAGATTGACGCATCGTAATAGGGATGGTCCCGGCGAATGAGCTCGGCGATCAACTCGGCCTCCTCGGGCGGGAACAGCTTGCGGCCGACTTCGGTCGCGCGTGCGACGTTTTCCTTCAGCGCAGCCTGCGTCTTCACGATGGCGCGCACGGCGCCGGCCGCGGTTTCCGGGGAGCGCTGGATCAACCGGTCGGTCGTGGCGATCGTGGCCATGGTATAGTTGAAGCACGGCTTCGGTCCATCGCCGCGCCTCACGTCGAGCACTACCGCGCCGACGCCGCGGCGAACGGCTACCTCGGTGCCCATCCCGTTGGCCCAAAAACCGTCGATCTTGCGCTCCTCCAGCGCCTTCGCTGCGGTCACGCCGAAGTTCACGCCCGCCCCCTGCGCGCCCGGCACCGGGGCAATTTTTACTTGATCGCGCGCGAGATCGATGCCGGCTTCGATGAGCAGGCGGCGCAATCCCATATCGACCCACGGTGCCGCGCCGATGCTGCGTCCCTTCACCACACCGAGATCGCCGCGCTTGCCGCCGAGATCCGCGTGCATCACGAGGAACCAGTACATGCCTTGGCCTTGCGCGCATAAAAGCTTCGCGCCGTGCCACGACGGAAATGCTGAGAGCGCGGAATGGGCGGATCCGCCGACGAAATCGACCGTGCCGGCGCGCAGTGCCGCGTAGCACTTATCGACGGGGTAGATCAGCTCGAGCGAGACATCGAGGCCTTCCCGCTCGAAAAAGCCGAGCTCGATCGCGGCAATGGCGGGGAAATACGAGTTCGAGATCATGTCGGGCACGGCAAGTTTCATCGTCATTCTCCCGCAATTACTCTAGAGCGCCTCTTGCCCCTTTTGGTCACCCGCGAGCTTGAGCCGCGAGGTCGGTCACTTTCGTAAGCACTTTTCGCAAAGGAGATGGATTGCCAGGTCAAACCGGGCAATGACGCCCGGGAACGACGAATGATGCATTACTCGCGCTTGATCGGCGTGTTCATGGGAACATCAGAGCGCCGTTCATTTGCAAGCGTCTTGCCGAGCTCAAAATACTCGCTGCGCGCCGCCATCTCAGCTTGGCGCTCGAGCTCGGCCGGCCAATGGCCGAGATCATAGCCGTGCCATGGCGGCTGCGGTGTGAGCGGCGGCAGCCCAAGCCGCTCCCAGATCACCCTGGCTCGCTCCATGAACTCGCGCTTCGGCAAGGCGACCGGTGCATAGGGGCCTTTGAGCGTGGCATTGATCAACACGGACGCGCTTTCGCCGTCGTCGCGCGGGCCGCGCGGTCCGTGGCCTGGATCCTTGTGCGGCACCACCTTGAGGTCATGCTGCGGCTGGCAGCGGTACGACATCGCCCACAGCAATGCATCGGCATTCTCGGCGTCGATGTCCTCATCGACCGCGACGATCCATTTGCCGGCGAAACGATGCAGGGAGGCTGCGCCGTAGAGCGCACGCCAAATTTCAGTCTCGGGTGTGCCGCGCGCGCACTGGATCGCAATGACGGCGTAGAGGCTAGTGAGCGGCTCGTGCATCGCGACGCGCTTGACGCCGGCAATGCCGAGGATCGAGCGCAGATGATTGAGATAGACCGGCTCCATCGCCACCCGGCGGATCACGCTCGATTCGCTTGGAGTGACCTGGCTGATAAACGAAGTGAGGATCGCATGGCGTCGTCGCGTGATCGCGGTGACCTCCATGAATGCATTGTATTCCTGCAGGTTGACGTAGCCGTGCGATTCCCCGAACGGAGCCTCGGGCTCGAGCGATTCGGTGTTGATCAAGCCCTCGATCACGATCTCGGCTTCGGCCGGCACCAGCAGATCGACGGTCTTGGCGCGCACCACGTTGATCGGTCCGCCAGCGAGCGCGCTGGCGACGGCGAGTTCGTCGAGATGCTCCGGCATCTTCTGCACCGAGGCGTATGAGATGACGGGCGGGCAGCCGACAACGACCGCGCAAGGCAGCGGTTCGCCACGCGCCTTGCACTTCTGCCAATGCGCGAAGATGCCGGCGCGCAGCTCGACCGATGGATTCATTCCGAGCCGGCGCGGCGCTTTGAGCTGACCGCGATAATTGCCCACGTTCTGCACGCCGGTCTCAGGATCCTTCGTGATGTAGTGGCCGGCGGAAAGATAGGGCGCGTTGTCCCATCCTGGAGTCGAGATTGGCACCGGCAGGCCGTCGAGCCCGTTGCCCTCACGGTCGAGATCGGCGCCCGTCGTCACCACGTCATGGCACGGCGCGTCCGCGACGAGACGCGGTGCGATCGGATCGGCGATGGCCTTGACCCACGCTTGGCCGATCTCCTCGAGCGGCTTGCCGAAGCCGATGCGATAGACGTCTCGGCTCGCCGCTAATCCCGCAACCAGCACAGACATGTCGAAGCGGCGGCCTTTGGAGTCGGTCGGTTGTGTGAACAGGAACGCCTTGCGGTTCGGCTCGGCGATTCCGCCACGATATTGCCAGCGAACCAGCGGGTGCATTTCGGTGTCTTTGTTGATCGGCTCGTCGACGACGACGAGCAGTCCGGCCCGCGCAAGCGCAAGCACGTGTTCGTGCAGGTCCGGGTAGCTACGGGGATGCTTGGGCGGCCCCTCGCGGTAGCGCTCAAGCGCGGTCAGTGCACGCTGCGCTGCTCTGTCGTCCATCGGCGCTACGCCCGGGAAACTTCACCCTAGAACGAGGTGGCGATCGCGGCGGCCGCGGCCAATGCCTGCGCATCGCCATTGACGAACCCAGCCACTTGCAGGCCGAGCGGCAGGCCTTCGTCCTGCAGAACGGGAAGCGAGATTGCCGGGATGCCCAGCAATGACGCATGCGCAGTGCAAGAAGGGTCGCCGGTCGAGTGAAGACCGAGCGGGGCGGCGGCGGGCGCCGAGAGGCTGAGGCAGGCGTCGCATTCCGCTGCCAGGTCGGCATAGAGGGCGCGCGCTTTCTCCCGTTGCGCGAGGTCATTTCGATAATCGTCGAGCGTCATCGCCTCGGCATCAGCGAGGCGCGAGAGCATGACGCGGCTGAGCTTGCTCGCGTCGCGCGTGCGATAGGTATTGAGCGGCCAGCGCGATTCCCAGCTGTTGATCCGCATGGAGAGCTCCCGCGCTTGCGCAATGGCGGCTTCGACTGCCGCGAGCCGTGCATGCGATTGGCGCGTGATCAGTTCGATGCCGGCAGCTTTGAACCGAATTAGCGCATCGGCCATGGCCTCTTTGGCGCCCCGCGAGGCAACCGCCCAGCCGGCGGTCTCGAGCACCCCAAGCCGGCGCGGCTTGCGCGGCGGCAGCGGGCTCGGCGGCCCGAACAGGCCGGGATAGCCCGGATCGCCGCCGGTGCGTGTCGCGATCTCGTAAGCGACTTGCCAGGCGTCCTCCAACGTCACGGCGAGAACGCCGGTCACGCTCTGGCTCAACCCGTCGTAACTTCCGCCGCGATTGAGCGCGCCGACCGAGACCTTGAATCCGATACAGCCGCAATAACTGGCGGGCCGAATGGTCGAGCCGATCACTTGGGTGCCGAGCGCCGTGCTCACCATGCCGGCGGCAACGGCGGCAGCCGAGCCGCTGCTCGATCCGCCCGGGGTGCGGCGCAGGTCATGCGGGTTGCGCGTGCCGCGCGGCTCGGTCGAAGCAAACTCGGTGGTGACCGTCTTCCCAACGATGACCGCCCCGGCCTCGCGTAGCGCGGCGACGCTCGCGCCATCTCGTTCCGAGCGGAAGCCGGCGAACAGCGGTGACCCGTTTTCCGTCGGCATGTCGGCGGTCTCGATGATGTCCTTGATCCCGACCGGCATGCCGTCGATCGGCGAGCGCGGGGCGCCCGCGCGCCAGCGCGCGCTCGATTGGTCGGCGGCCGCGCGTGCCCCCTCGAGGTTGAGATTGACGAAGGCGCCGATCTTGGGTTCGAGCGCGGCGATGTCCGCAAGGCACCGTTCGAGGAAATCGCGCGGCGTGTCGGCGCCGGTCTGAAACCGCTCCGTTGCAGAGAGGTAAGACCTCGGTGACAGCTTCAATTTCTCGTCCGGCGCCAGCATGATGATGCCCTCTCGCTCGCGAACTCTGCAGCCCAGATGAGCGAAGCGAAATCCGGCTGATCCTACGTGCCGCCCCGCATGTCGCTTCGCTGATGCGGGCTAGTTCGTCTCACTTCCGGCTTTCATCGTAGTAGTGGATCTCGTACAGCAAACACCCGCGCTCCGACTTGAACGGCCCGTGGTAGACGCCCGGCGGCCGGCAGGCATAGGTCGGCGCGTCAAAGGATTCGCCGCCTTTGCCCTGCGCGTCGTTGCCGACGATGAGGTCGCCGGAGATCAAATAGACCTCTTCCCAATGGTCGTGCACGAAAGGCGCCGTGGTGTAAACGCCGGGCTCGATGCGCAGAAGCCGGGTGCGGCTGCCCATCTTGCGGGTTTCGTCGAGATCGCTCGCGAGAATTTTCTGCTTGATACCCGCGGGATAGCCTGCCGGCGTGGCCCATCCGGTGTTCATGTCGACCCGGGTGAACTCGAGATGCGGCTTGTTCATGGGCATGGTTGGTGGTCTCCCATCTCAAGACGGGAAGCGTTGGCACGCGATCTTGCGGCCACGGATGAAACTACTCGTCCGGGTTGATATCATTGCCGCCGCCATTTCAACAAGCGCTTCCGCTCAGTCGTGCAATGCAATGCGCTCCCTTGCCCAACTGACAGCTGATCTCGGCCGCGGCGGGAAGAGCCGCGGCCTGGTCGAGCAGTGCTTATCGCGCATCGCGGATCAATCTGGGGAAGGGCAGCGCGTCTTTCTCAAGGTTCATGCTGAGCCAGCGCTCGCAGCAGCTGATTACTACGACCGCCTGCGCGCGCGGGGTTCAGCACCTTCCCCGTTCGCCGGCATTCCGGTCTCGATCAAGGATCTGTTCGACATTACCGGCGACGTGACCACGGCCGGTTCCGTCGTGCTGAAGGATGCGCGGGCGGCCAAGCAGGACGCGCCCGCGGTGGCGCGCTTGCGAGCGGCTGGTTTCATTCCGATCGGGCGTACCAACATGACCGAGTTCGCTTTCTCCGGGCTCGGCATCAATCCGCATTATGATACGCCGCTCAACGCCTACGACAGGCGGGCAGGTCGCATCCCCGGCGGCTCGTCGTCGGGCGCCGCTATCTCGGTCACCGACGGCATGGCCTTCGGCGCGCTCGGCACCGACACCGGTGGCTCATGCCGCATTCCGGCGGCCTTGTGTGGTATCGTCGGATTCAAGCCGACCGCGGTTCGCGTTCCAACGGCAGGAGCCTTTCCGCTTTCCACTTCGCTCGACTCCATTGGACCGCTGGCGGCAACCGTCGCATGCTGCGCCGCGCTCGATGCCGCTCTCGCCGGCGCGCCAATGTCCGATCTTCCGTCGTTCCCGCTCGCCAGCCTGCGAATGGCGCTGCCGCAGACGATGGTGCTCGAGAATGTCGAGCCCACCGTGGCGCGCGCCTTCGAGACCGCTCTCTCCGCGCTGCGCAAAGCAGGCGCGCGGATCGACGATATTGCACTGCGCGAACTCGCAGAGCTGCCGCAGATCAATGCCAAGGGCGGGCTCGCCGCGGCCGAGGCCTACGCGATTCATCGCCAGCTGGTCGCCAAAGCCGGCAAAATGTACGATCCGCGCGTGCTCAGCCGCATTCTGCGCGGACAGGAGCAAGACGCCGCCGATTATATCGATCTCGTCAACGCGCGAGCCAATTTCATCCGTCGCATGGAGGCGATCACGGCGCCCTACGATGCGCTGGTAATGCCGACCGTTCCAGTGACCGCGCCGCGGCTTGCCGATCTTGCCGATCTTGCCGAAGATGCCGCTTATCGCAGCACCAACTTTCTCGTCTTGCGCAATCCGTCGATCGCAAATTTCCTGGACCGCTGCTCGATCTCGATTCCTTGTCACCACGCCGGCGACGCGCCGGTCGGCCTCATGCTGATCGGCGACCACGGTGACGACCGCCGCTTGCTGGCGATCGCCGCCGCCATCGAAGCGGTCGTATCGCCTGGTTTGGCTTAGGCTGGCAGCCTGCGCGAATCCGCTACAATGGCGGTGTCGCAAGCGGTGAGGTTGGATAATGGATTTTTCCTTAAGTCCGGAGCAGCAGCAAATCCGGGACGAGGTCCGCAAGCTCTGCCTCCAATTCGACGACGCGTATTGGCTGGAAAAGGACCGCAGCGGGGAGTTTCCCCACGAGCTGCATGCGGCGCTCGCCGCGGCGGGCTGGCTCGGCATTGCTATGCCGGAAGAGTACGGCGGTGCTGGTCTCGGCATCACCGAAGCGGCGATCATGATGCAAGCCATTGCCGAATCCGGTGCGGCCATGACCGGTGCGTCGGCGGTTCACATCAACATCTTCGGCCTCCAACCGGTCGTCGTGTTCGGGACCGACGAGCAAAAGCGCCGCATGCTGCCGCCGCTGATCGCCGGCCAGGATAAGGCCTGCTTCGCCGTGACCGAGCCCGACGCCGGGCTTGACACGACGGCCATCAAAGTGCGCGCCGAGCGGCGCGGCGAGCATTACGTTCTATCGGGCCAGAAAATCTGGATTTCCACTGCCCAGGTCGCGAACAAGATTCTCATCCTCGCCCGCACCACGCCGCTCGAGACCGTCAAGCGCAGGACCGAGGGGTTGAGCTTGTTCTACACCGACCTTGACCGAACTCGCGCGGCGGTGCGCGTCATCGATAAGATGGGCCGTCACGCGGTCGATTCGAACGAGATATTTTTCGACGGCATGATCGTGCCCGCCGCCGATCGCATCGGCGTGGAGGGCGACGGCTTTCGCTCGATCCTGCACGGGATGAATCCGGAACGAATCCTGATCGCCGCGGAGGCGGTCGGCATCGGGCTCGCGGCGTTGCGCAAAGCCGCGCTCTACGCGCGCGAGCGTGTGGTGTTTCGCCGGCCGATCGGCCAGAATCAGGCGATCGCACACCCACTTGCACGATGCTGGATGGAGCTCGAAGCAGCCAGCCTGATGGTCATGAAGGCGGCGGCCCTCTACGATCGCAACCTGGATTGTGCGGCCGAGGCCAATGCCGCCAAATATCTGGCAGCGGAGGCTGCCTTCCGTGCCTGCGAGACCGCCGTCCTCACCCATGGCGGTATGGGCTATTCCAAGGAATTTCACGTCGAGCGCTATCTGCGGGAGGTCATGATCCCGCGGATTGCGCCGATTACGCCACACATGATCCTCAATTTCATTGCAGAGAAGGTTTTGGGGCTGCCGAAGTCCTATTAGGACACGCGGGCGCCCAGGGGGTTCGGGGTACGTCGATGGCCTTCCTCCGACGGGTCGGAACAGCTGCGACCGCGATTGCTGGGCTCGTGGCCTGGCTGGGCGCATGGCAATCCGGCTGGGCCGCCCCCGCCAGCGGTGCCGGCAAGAAACCGGCCGCTTCGGCTTGCGATCGGCCGGCGTTCCGGGTCGTCGTGGATGTCGGGCACACCGCTGAGTCCCCCGGCGCCATCAGCGCGCGCGGGGTCTACGAATATGGATTCAACCTTCGGCTCGCAACGCTCATCGAGCAGAAATTGCTCCATGCAGGCTTTGCCAAGACGATTTTGCTGGTGACCGATGGGCCGGCCAGGAAGAGCTTGTTCAAGCGCGTGGCGCGCGCCAATGCTGCGTCCGCCGATCTCTTCCTCTCGATTCATCATGACTCGGTGCCGGACTCCTTTCTCGAAGCTTGGGAGTATCAAGGCGAGGAGCATCACTTTAGCGACCGCTTCAAAGGCCACTCCGTCTTCTTCTCGATCGACAATGCCGATCCCGACGGCAGTCTCGAGTTCGGCAAGGTCCTCGGCGAGCAGCTACAATCGCGAGGCCTGCAATACACCCCGCACTACATCGAAAAGTTCATGGGCCACCGGCAAAGACTGCTGGTCGATGCCAAGGTCGGCGTGTACCGCTACGATCAGTTGATCGTGCTGAAGTCGACCCAAATGCCTGCCGTCCTGCTCGAGGCCGGCTCGATCATCAACCGGAACGAGGAATTGGTGATGAGCTCGCCGGAGCGCCAATCGCTCATCGCCACGGCCGTGACGGATGCCGTCGATGGCTTTTGCGCCGTCCGAAAGCCGCGCGGCCCGGATCGCGCCGCTCGTCCGCCGGTCGCTGCCGACAAGCAAACGCTCTCTCCCAATACTGCAGCCCAGCCGGTGAACTCAGCTAAGGCGAGATGACTAGCTAGCGCGCGCAGTACGCGGTTTAAGGAGCGGACCGAGGTTATCGCCCGCGCCGATTCCATTTCGCGCAGACGTGCTCTAGAACG
>DATNNX010000260.1:0-5051 GCA_035601615.1 Xanthobacteraceae bacterium | reverse complement strand
GTCGACGACAGCGCGGCCATCCACGCCTTGCCCGCCTCGTCACGCGCCCACACCGGGGCGGGCAAGCTCAGCTTCGCCAATCAAGCCTATGCGCGTGCGGTTGAGGCCAAGGATGGCGCCGAGGCGATCGAGCGCGGGGTCGAGCTGTTCGAGCACGGCGGGCGCAGCGAGCTCCTGCGCGCGCACGGGGCAGTCGAACCCTACTGCGGGCGGCTCTCGGCAGTGGTCGCGGGAGAGCGCCGCAGCTTCGACGTGACGACCGTGCCCGCCGCACGCGGCAGCGCCGGCATCGCCGCTGACGCCACCGAGGCGGAGCTGATGCGCGGCGAGCTCAAGCGCATGATGGATGCCCACCGGCGCACGCTCGACCAACTCGCGACCGGAGTAGCGATCTTCGGGTCCGATCGGCGCCTTTCATTTTACAATACCGCCTATCGTTCGCTCTGGGATCTCGAGGCGGCTTTCCTCGACCAGGGCCCCACGGACGCAGCCGTGCTCGATCGCTTGCGCGCGGCGCGCAAGCTTCCGGATGAGCAGGACTTCCGGCAATGGAAGAGCGCCCTCTACGATGCCTACCGCGCGGTTGAGGCCAAGGAGCACATGTGGCATTTGCCGCAGGGCCGCACCATGCGGGTCGTCACCACGCCAAACCCTGAAGGCGGCGTGATCTACCTGTTCGACGACGTTACCGAGCGGCTTGATCTCGAACGCCGCTACGATGCCTTGATCCGCGTCCAGAGCGAGACGCTCGACAACCTCACCGAGGCGGTGGCCGTGTTCGGCAGCGACGGCCGGCTTCGCCTCTATAACCCCGTCTTCGCGCGCATGTGGAAACTTTCGCCCGAGATGCTGTCCGGCCGGCCGCACATCGAATCCATTAGTGATTGGACGCGCCCGCTCCACGGCGACCATCCAGTGTGGCAGAGATTGCGGGCGACGATCACGGCGATTGACAATCGCGAGCCGGCGCTCGGCCGGCTCGAACGCCGCCACGGAACCGTGATCGATTGTGCCACCATGCCGCTCCACGACGGGGCCACGCTGGTGGCGTTCGAGGACGTCACCGACACCGTCAATGTCGAGCGCGCGCTGCGCGAACGCAACGAGGCATTGAAGGCGGCGGACAAGCTCAAGACCGATTTCGTTCACCACGTCTCTTACGAGCTGCGCTCGCCGCTCACCAACATCATCGGTTTCGCGCATTTTCTCGGCGATCCCGTTACCGGTCCGCTCATGGACAAGCAGCGCGAATATCTGAGCTACATCACCGTCTCGACCAACGCGCTGCTCGCCATCATCAACAATATCCTCGACCTGGCCAGCATCGATGCCGGCGCCATGACGCTCAACCTGGGACCGGTGGATATCCGCAAGACCATGGAAGCTGCCGCCGAAGGCGTGCAGGATCGCCTGGTCAAAAGCGGAATCACGCTTGAAATTCATGCCCCGCCGGAGATCGGAAGCTTCATCGCAGACGAGCGGCGCGTACGACAATCGCTGTTCAATCTGCTGGCCAATGCGGTGGGCTTTTCGCCCCTCGGCGAGATCATTACCTTTGCCGCCCAGCGGCGCCGAGATGCCATTGCCTTCTCGGTGACCGATCGCGGGCCGGGAATTCCCGCCGAGGTGCAGAACAAGGTGTTCGATTGGTTCGAGACGCATTCGCTCGGCTCCCGCCATCGCGGGACGGGCTTGGGACTTTCCCTGGTGCGCTCTTTCGTGGAGCTGCACGGCGGCTCGGTGACGCTCGAATCGACGGTTGGCCGCGGCACCACGGTGACGTGCGTGTTCCCGCTGGCCCAAACGGCGGAGCAAAGCGCCGCGTGACCCGCGATGGCCATGCTCGCGCGAGCGGGCGGTGAGTCATGCCATGGCCCTGACAAAATCCGAGATGTCGACCTTTTCGGTGGCGCTGCCCGACGAGCACGCCACCCGCCGACTCGCAATCGATATCGCCAATGCGCTCGAACCCGGCGACCTTGTCACCCTCTCGGGCGATCTCGGCGCCGGCAAGACTACGCTCGCCCGCACCCTTATCCGCTATCTCGCCGACGATCCTGCACTCGAAGTGCCGAGCCCGACTTTCACACTGATGCAGCTTTACGAACTGCCGCAATTTCCGTTGATACATGTCGATCTCTATCGCCTCTCGGATCAGGCGGAGCTTGCCGAGCTCGGTTTCGACGACCTGCCGGAACGCGCGGTCGTGCTGCTCGAGTGGCCCGATCGCGCGGATCAGCTTTTGCCGCCCGACCGGCTTGACGTCTCACTCACACTGGTTCCCAAGCTCAAGCTCGAATTCCGCCATGCCCGCGTCACCGGCTATGGCGCGCTAGCGCCGCGGGTCGACCGCATGGCGGCTGCGCGCCAATTCATCGCCGAGAGCGGCTACAGCGAGGCGCTGCGCGCACGGTTGCGCGCAGACGCCTCAACGCGCTCCTACGAGCGCCTTGCGCTTGGGGATAAGCGCGTGCTGCTGATGAATTTCCCACGCCGCCCGGACGGCCCGCCGGTGCGCGGCGACAAGCCGTATAGCGCGATCGCGCACCTCGCCGATAATGTCGTGCCGTTCGTGGCGATGGCGAATGGGCTGCGGCAATACAGCTTCTCCGCGCCCGCCGTGTACGAGGCCGATCTCGAGCAAGGATTTTTGATCATCGAAGACCTCGGCGAAGAGCGGCTCGTCGCCGGCGATCCGCCGGCGCCGATCGCCGAGCGGTACGAGACCGCGGTCGACGTCCTGCTTGCGCTGCATGAACGGCAACTGCCCGATACACTGCCGGTCGCTCCACATCTCGACTATCGCATCCCTCCCTACGACATGAACGCGTTCCTGATCGAAGCCGAGCTGCTGGTGGATTGGTTCCTGCCGCGCCTGGACGCTGCCGTCCCCGACACCGAGCGAGACTCGTTCCGCGCACTCTGGCGCGAGCTGTTGCAGCCGGCGATCGATGCGCCGCCGACCTGGGTCTTGCGCGACTTCCATTCGCCCAATCTGCTCTGGCTGCCGCAGCGCAGCGAGGCCGCTCGTCTCGGCCTTCTCGACTTCCAGGACGCAGTGATGGGCCCGCCTGCCTACGACCTCGCTTCGCTGTTGCAAGATGCGCGCGTCGACATCGTCGAAGAGACCGAGCTTGCGCTGCTCGGGCAATATGTGCGCGGCCGCAGCCGTCTTGTGGCCGATTTCGACTCCGCGCAATTCATCAAGATCTATGCAATGCTCGCCGCCCAGCGCGCGAGCAAGATTCTCGGCATTTTCGCACGGCTCGACATGCGCGACGGCAAGCCGCAATACCTGCGGCATCTGCCTCGGGTCTGGGGGTATTTGCAGCGCGCGCTGAGCCACCCGGCGCTCGAGGCGCTCAACGCGTGGTATATTGCCCACGTGCCGTCGTTAAATGCAATTTAAGCGCCAGCGGGCAGAACCCCTTGATGGATAATCGCCGAATCGCGACAGCGCCGAAACGCGCCATGGTGCTGGCAGCGGGGCTCGGCACGCGCATGCGGGCGTTCAACGGGCAGCTGCCCAAGCCGCTCGTTCCGGTCGGCGGCAAGGCGCTCATCGATTATGTGCTCGACCGCCTCGCCGCGCAGGGGATCGAGCGCGCGGTCGTCAACGTTCATCACCTCGCGGATCAGATCGAGCGCCATCTTGCCGGTCGCAAGCGGCCGAAGATCGTCATCTCGGACGAGCGCGGCGAGCTGCTCGGCACCGGTGGAGGCGTGGTCAAGGCGCTGCCGCAACTCGGCGAGGCTCCGTTCCTTCACGTCAATTCCGACACCATCTGGATCGACGGGGTAAAACCCAATCTCGCCCGGCTCGCGGAGGGCTTCGATGCCGCACGCATGGACGCGTTGCTCTTGCTTGCGCCGGTAGCGTCCAGCATCGGCTACAGCGGGCGCGGCGATTTTTCGATGGCGGCCGATGGCCGGCTCACGCGGCGCGGCGAGCACGAGGTGGTGCCCTTCGTCTATGCCGGCGCCGCGATCCTCACGTCCGCCTTCTTTGCGGGTGCGCCGGAGGGAGCGTTCTCACTATCCCCACTATTCGACCGGGCGGCCGAGGCCGGGCGGCTCTGCGGGCTGCGCCTCGAAGGCGTGTGGATGCACGTCGGCACGCCCGAGGCAGTGTACGCCGCCGAGAGGGCAATTCTCGCCAGCGCGATCTAACGCCCGGGCTAGCCCGCGGCGCCTCTCCGTTCCGAAAATTGAGTCGCCGCGAATCAGTCCGTACACTTGAGCGGATGACCGCCGCGCCTGCCCCCCGCGTGTTCACCATCCCGGCCTCGGTGCCATTCGTCCCGACGCTCATCCGCGCGCTGATCGAGGGAAGGCTGGTGCCCGGATTTCCCACTGCGCAGGACCCGCTCGCGCTTGCAGGCGCCACGCTCTATCTGCCGACGCGGCGCGCCTGCCGGCTCGCGCGCGACCTCTTCCTCGAGGTGATCGGCAAAGGTGCGGCGATCCTGCCGCGCATCGTCGCCATCGGCGACATCGACGAGGACGAGATCGCATTCGCGCAAATCGGAGCCGGCGCCCTGGCCGGCGACGCCCTCGAGTTGCCGCCGGCGCTCGGCGGGCTCGAGCGTCGCCTGCTGCTCACGCGGCTGGTGCTCAAATGGGCGGAACGCATTGCCCCCGACCGCGAGGGCGAGGCGCCACTCGTCGCCAACAATCCAGCCTCGGCGCTGGCACTCGCCGACGACCTCGCGCGGCTGATGGACGACATGACGACGCGCGGCGTGCCCTGGGAGCGGCTCGACGGGCTGGTGCCACAAACGCTCGATCGTTATTGGCAGCTCACGCTCGAATTCCTCCAGATCGCGCGCGAGAGGTGGCCGAAGATCCTCGCCGAGCGTGGCGCGATGGAGCCGGCCGCCCGGCGCGACGCGCTGATCAAGGCCGAAGCGGCGCGGCTCGCCGCGCACGCCGATGGACCGGTGATCGCCGCCGGCTCGACCGCATCCATGCCCGCGACCGCCGAGCTGATCGCCGCCATCGCCAAGCTCGACCGCGGCGCCGTCGTGCTGCCCGGCCTCGACCTCGACCTA
>DATNNX010000259.1:0-10162 GCA_035601615.1 Xanthobacteraceae bacterium | reverse complement strand
AACGTGCGGCACATGACCACGTTCTCGCAGGTGGCGACGAGCTCGATGCCGGCCTCGTAGTCGTTGCGGCGCACGTATTCGGCATAAGCGGCGTCGAGCACGAGCAGCACATGCGGGGGAAGCCCCCGATGCAGCCGCTTGACCTCGTCAAACGGCACGTAGGTGCCGGTAGGGTTGTTGGGATTGGCGAGAAAGACAATCTTCGTGCGCTCGCTGACCGCTGCGAGCATGGCGTCGACGTCGGCCGTGTGGTTCTTTTCCGCCGCCACGCTCGGTGTCGCGCCCGAACCGCGCGTGGCGATCGGATAAACGAGGAAAGCATGGGTGGTGTGGATCGCCTCGTCACCATCGTGCAGATAGGCGTCAGCAATGAGGTTCAAGAGTTCATCGGAGCCGGCGCCGCAGACGATGCGATTGGGATCGAGCCCAAAGGCGCGGCCGATCGCTTCACGCAGCGCGGTGGAGTCGCCGTCAGGGTAGTCCTCCAGATGTTCGCCGACCGCGTGATAGGCGGCGACCGCCTTGGGGCTAGGCCCGAGCGGCGTTTCATTCGATGAGAGCTTGAACACGCGACCGACGCCCGGTGCCGTGCTCCTTCCCGGTACATAGGGATCGATCGCGAGCACGCCGGGGCGCGGTTGCGGACGCTGCAGGACGGACATGTCACACTCCGGAAATCACCGGCCGGTTGGGACGGCGTCTTCGGCGGAGACCCTATAGCGGGTTGCGTGGCTTCCGACGAGGGCCGTAGCGCGCACCGAAGTGCCCGCCTTAACCAACGTGTCCGCCACCCGATCGATGCAGCCGCCGTGCGGGACGGAGATCAGGAGCGCTGCGCCATCGAAGCCGCGATCGGGCACGGCAAGCACTTCGGCGAGCGGGGCAAGAGCCTGCGCCACCGCCCTAGTCCAGCCGGCAACCCGCACGCTCCATACTTCCACCTCCTTGGCCATTGCCTCGGCCGCAGCCCGCGAGACGACGAATACGGGCACTCCGGCCGGATGGTCGGCACGATCGACGAACGGCAAGCGGGCGATGATTTTGGGCGCCGACTCGAATTCGAGGGCGCTCCACCAGGCGCCGACGCCGGCCATGATGGACGCGGGCACCAGACCGAGATCTCCCCTGGATTCGGACACAGCCGCGACCACGCTCGCGGCACCCATATGCGGAATGAAAGGTACCGTGAAGCCGAAATGGAAACGGGCGGAATCGCGCATCGCTGCGTCTCCCGCCGAAAGGTCGGCGTGAATGGAGAACGGCGCCTGCACGTAGGTGAATGTCGAAATGATCACCCGCCAGATACTCTCGACGGTGTCGAGCGGCAGGATCCCTTTGTGACGGTCGACCAACCGTCGCATCATCTCCGCTTCGCGCGCCGGGCGGAACGCGGAGCCCGTTTCCTGAGTCTGCTTGGCAGCAATGAGGCGATCGATGATCTCGCCGCGCTCCATGAGAAGCTCATGCATCGCCTCGTCGATGCGGTCGATTTCTCGCCGCAGCTCGGGAAGCGAAGGTATTTCAGACTGGGGCGGTTTCACCATGGCACTTTTTGCCGGCTGCTCGCCTGGCAGCGGCCGCCGGCGGGCGTGGCATTGATAAGTGGGGCAACGGTCTAAAGCAAAGAAAACATTGACAGCGGCGCGGTGCGGCCTATCTAAGCGCGTCGCGGCCCAAGTTCAGGCGGTCGCATAGATCGGCGGCCGTTTCGCCGGCCGGGTCGCAATGATGGTCGAGGCCGAGTTCAGCGTCGCATTTGATCCCGCCGACCGCGCGCGCGAAGCAGACAATCCGCATTCGCTCGTCGTCCGTTTTGGCCTGGATAAGCCGCTTTCACTCGATGCGGGCATCGAGCTCGCTCCATTTCAGATCGCTTATCAGACCTACGGCACGCTCAATGCCGAGCGCAGCAACGCGGTGCTGATTTGCCATGCGCTCACCGGCGACCAGCACGTCGCCAACTTGCATCCGGTGACGCAGAAGCCCGGCTGGTGGGAAACCATGGTCGGGCCCGGCCGGCCGATCGATACCGAGCGCTATTTCGTCATTTGCCCGAACGTGGTTGGCGGCTGCATGGGCACCACCGGACCGGGTTCGACCAATCCGAAGACTGCCATGCCGTGGGGTCTCGATTTTCCCGTCATCACCATTCGCGACATGGTACGCGCGCAGGCCATGCTGCTCGACCATCTCGGTATCGCCTCGCTGTTCTCCATGGCCGGCGGCTCGATGGGCGGGATGCAGGTGCTGCAATGGTGCGCGAGCTACCCGCGACGGGTGTTCTCGGCATTGCCGATCGCGACCTCGACCCGCCATTCGGCGCAGAATATCGCCTTTCACGAGGTTGGCAGGCAGGCGGTGATGGCGGATCCGGAATGGCGGCATGGTCGCTATTTCGCAGAGGGCGCCAATCCGCGGCGCGGACTCGCGGTCGCGCGAATGGGCAACCACATTACATACCTCTCCGACGCAGCCTTGCACCGCAAGTTTGGCCGCCGATTCCAGGACCGGAACAATCCGACGTTCTCGTTTGACGCCGATTTTCAGGTGGAGAGCTATTTGCGTCACCAGGGCATCAGCTTTGTCGAAAGGTTCGATGCGAATTCCTATCTCTACCTGACCCGCGCCATGGACTATTTCGATCTCGCGGCGGATTACGACGGCGTGCTCGCCAACGCCTTCAAAGACACGCCGACGCGGTTCTGCGTGATTTCCTTTACGTCGGACTGGCTCTTTCCGACCTCGGACTCGCGGGCCATCGTGCACGCACTCAACGCCGGGGGCGCACGTGTCTCGTTCGCCGAGATCGTGACGGATAAGGGCCATGATGCCTTCCTGCTCGAGGAGCCGGAGTTGTTCGCGATCGTGCGCGGGTTTCTCGAAGGCGCAGCCAAGGCGCGCGGCCTTCGACCCGCGCGGGGATGACCATGCTGATGCGCGTCAAGCACGATTTGACGATGGCGGAGGCGGCGCGAATGCCCGGGGGTGCACGCGTCGACCTGCTGGCGGTTGCCGACATGGTCGCGCCCGGCGCCAAGGTTCTCGATGTTGGTTGCGGCGATGGCGAGCTTCTGCAGCTGCTCGGCGAGACGCGCGGGATTGACGGCCGCGGCATCGAGCTCTCGCGCGAAGGCGTGAACGAATGCGTGGCAAAAGGGCTCGCGGTCATCCAGGGCGACGCCGATACCGACCTTGCCGACTATCCCGATGACGCCTTCGACTATGTGGTGCTCTCGCAGACACTGCAGGCGACCCGCCATCCGCGCGTCGTGCTCGAGCACATGTTGCGCATCGGCCGCCATGGTATCGTGTCGTTTCCCAATTTCGGGCACTGGAGAATCCGCCTGCAGATCCTGTTCGGCGGGCACATGCCCCGCACCGACAACCTGCCGTATGCGTGGTGGGATTCGCCCAACATCCATTTCTGCACCATCAAGGATTTCCGCGAGCTCTGCCATGTGGTGGGCGCCAGGATGGAAAAATCGGTGGCGCTGGACGCCTGGGGACGGGCGCTGCGGTTCAACACGCCGTGGTGGACCTGGAACTTGCTCGGCGAGCAGGGCGTGTTTCTGCTCAGCCGGCGAGGCGTGAGCGGCGCTGCACCTCGTAAGGGGAGCCGCTAAAGCGGTGGGCCGGTAACCGCGCGGCCTTGCCTGCGCTCGGCTCAGTTGCTCAGCTCGTCACCCACGGCGATTTCCCCACCCTCCACGACCTCGCCATAGATGCCGCAGTCGGCATGTTCGAAGCGTCGCATCAGTGTGTCGGGGATCGCGAGATCCCGAATGCCGGTGTCGGGATCGACGTTGGTCGCCGCACAGCGCACGATGCGCTTGATGATCCCGAGCCGCGCCCGTTTTCCCAGCGCGATCTCCCGCCCGACGAGATCGAACTCACGCCACGCCGGCCAGCCGGTCACGTAGACGTTGCCGCGAAAGCGCAACGGATGGACCGCTCTCCCGATCACGTCCTCGATGGCCGCCACCGAGGACAGGTTGATGATCGAGACCACTTTTCGCGCGACGTCGGAGAAACTAAAGCTCGGTGCGTGCAGCACCTTGGGCGGGCCCCGCAACTCGTCGGCGCAGAAGCGCGCGAAGAATCGCTCGATGGCAGCGCGGCCTTCCGCGGTGCGTAGGTCGCCGCGCGCGGCTTCGCGCCCCTCTGTCTCGATGGCAAGCGTGTGGCTCGCGTCGTCGAACCGGGTGCGCAGTCGGGCCAGGCGTTCGTTGCGCATCAACATCAGATAGCGCTGCTTGGGCTGATGGCGTGGCGCGGCAGGATCGAACCCGGACGGGCCGTTCTCGATGGCGTAGAGACGATCCCCCGGCAAGGTCTCCGCGACGGCAAGGGTTGCGCGCGCGAGGGGCTCTGGCGAAAGTCCTTTGACCGGGTAGCGGTAAATGGCGTGAATCTTTGGACTTGCATCGCCCATGGCGTGCTTGTTAGCCGCTCGACCGTCGCCTGGCTAGGCGGCAATCGAAAATCGCCAGTCACCTCTACCGCGTCAATCGGCACGCTCCCACATAGCCTGGAAACGTCGCTAATCGGGGCTCAGGCCGATTGATCGCCCGCAGGTATTTGGCTTAGGTCAACGATGGCGGAGACCCCTCGCGCCGCAGGCGCGAGCGGCAGGCCGAGGGAGCTGATATGGATTTCGAAAAATACACCGACCGCGCCCGTGGGTTTGTTCAATCTGCCCAGTCGCTCGCGCTCCGCGAGGGCCACCAGCAGTTTGCGCCCGAGCACCTGCTCAAGGTTCTGCTCGACGATCCCGAGGGTTTGGCCAGCGGCTTGATCGAGCGCACGGGCGGCCGCTCGCGCGAGGCGCTGACGGCGGTCGAGGCGACGCTCGCCAAGCTTCCCAAGGTGTCCGGCAGTGGCGCCGGTCAGATCTATCTGGCGCCGGCGCTGGCGCGGATATTTGATCAAGCCCAGAAAGTCGCAGAAAAAGCCGGCGACAGTTACGTCACGGTCGAGCGGCTGCTGCTCGCGCTCGCGCTCGAGAAGGACAGCGAGGCCGGAAGGATTCTGGCGCAGGCCGGCGTCACCCCGCAAAATCTCAACGAGGCGATCAATGTGCTGCGCAAGGGCCGCACGGCCGATACGAGCTCGGCCGAGAATGCCTACGACGCGTTGAAAAAATACGCGCGTGATCTCACCCAGGCGGCCCGTGACGGCAAGATCGACCCCGTGATCGGGCGCGATGAGGAGATTCGGCGCACCATCCAGGTGCTCTCACGGCGCACCAAGAACAATCCGGTGCTGATCGGCGAGCCGGGTGTCGGCAAGACCGCGATCGTCGAGGGTCTGGCGCAGCGCATCGTCGATGGTGACGTGCCGGAGAGCTTGCAGGACAAGAAACTGCTCGCGCTCGACATGGGCGCGCTGATTGCCGGGGCGAAATATCGCGGCGAGTTCGAGGAGCGGCTCAAAGCGGTGCTTAAAGAGGTGACGTCGTCGGATGGCGGCATCATCCTGTTCATCGACGAGATGCATACGCTCGTCGGCGCCGGCAAGGCGGAGGGCGCTATGGACGCCTCCAACCTGCTCAAGCCGGCGCTCGCGCGCGGCGAGCTGCATTGCGTCGGGGCGACCACGCTCGACGAGTATAAGAAGAACGTGGAGAAGGATGCCGCCCTCGCCCGACGTTTCCAGCCGGTCTACGTCGACGAGCCGAGCGTCGAGGATACGATCTCCATCCTGCGTGGCTTGAAGGACAGATACGAGCAGCACCACGGCGTTCGCATCACCGATTCGGCGCTTGTGGCGGCGGCCACGCTGTCCCACCGCTATATCACCGACCGTTTTCTTCCGGATAAGGCGATCGATCTGATCGATGAGGCGGCGGCGCGGCTCAAGATGCAGGTCGATTCGAAACCGGAGGAGCTCGATTCGATCGATCGCGAGGTCGTGCGGCTCAAAATCGAGCAGGAGGCGCTCAAGAAAGAAAACGATCCTGGCTCGAAGGAGCGGCTCAAACGGCTCGAGAAGGAATTGGGCGCGCTCGAAAAGCGCTCCGCCGATCTCACGGCGCGGTGGAAGGCCGAGAAAGAGAAGCTCTCGGACGCCCAAAAGCTCAAGACCGAGCTCGATCATTTGCGGGTCGAGCTCGCGAACGCGCAGCGCAAGGGAGAGTACCAGCGCGCCGGCGAACTCGCCTACGGTCGCATTCCGGAAATCGAGAAGAAGCTCAAGAGTATTGAGGCAGCGGAGGGCAAAGGTGCCATGGTCGAGGAGGCGGTCACCGCCGATCACGTGGCTCAAGTCGTCTCACGCTGGACCGGCGTGCCGGTCGAGAAGATGCTCGAAGGCGAGAAAGAAAAGCTGCTGCGCATGGAAGAGCAGCTCACCAAACGCGTCATCGGCCAGGCGGAAGCGGTCAGGGCGGTGTCGACCGCGGTGCGCCGCGCGCGCGCCGGCTTGCAGGATCCGCAACGGCCGATCGGGTCCTTCATGTTCCTGGGCCCGACCGGCGTCGGCAAAACCGAATTGACCAAGGCGCTGGCCGAATACCTGTTCGATGACGAGACGGCGATGATCCGTATCGACATGTCGGAATACATGGAGAAGCATTCGGTCGCCCGCCTGATCGGCGCGCCCCCGGGCTATGTCGGTTACGAGGAAGGCGGCTCGCTGACCGAGGCGGTGCGACGGCGGCCGTACCAAGTTGTGCTGTTCGACGAGATCGAGAAAGCGCATCCGGACGTGTTCAACGTGCTCCTGCAGGTGCTCGACGATGGCCGTCTCACCGACGGACAGGGTCACACCGTCGACTTCCGCAACACTCTCATCGTGATGACATCGAATCTCGGCTCCGAATATCTAGCCAACCAGCCGGAGGGCCAGGACACCGACGCGGTGCGCGATCAGGTCATGGCGGTGGTGCGCGCGAATTTCCGTCCTGAATTTCTAAACCGGATCGATGAGATCATCCTGTTCCACCGGCTCAAGCGCAGCGAGATGAGCAAGATCGTCGAGATCCAGATGGCGCGGCTGCGCAAGTTGCTCGAGGACCGCAAGATCACCATCGTGCTCGAACCCTCGGCACGCGAGTGGCTCGCCGACAAAGGCTACGACCCCGTCTATGGCGCGCGTCCGCTCAAACGCGTGATCCAGAAATCGGTGCAGGATCCGCTCGCCGAACTGATCTTGTCGGGGGGTATCAAGGACGGCGAGAAGGTCGTCGTCTCGGCAGACAAGCAGGGGCTCACCTTCAACGGCAAGCTCGCAGCCGCGGCCTGATCGGAAGACGGGCGTTACGAGAGCAACCGTCGTCTGTCCGCGCTCAGCGGGTCTGCGCGTAGCGCGAGGGCGTGGCGCGGGTCATCATCGCTTCGAGCCGAGTGCGTTCTTGATCGAAGCCTGCGAGCAGCGCGCCTTCCAACACGCGGCCGCGCGGCAGCTTGATCTTCATCGGATCGACGAAGCGACCGTTGATCAGAATCTCGTAATGGAGGTGCGCGCCAGTCGACAATCCGGTCGAGCCGACGTAACCGATCACCTGCCCCTGGCGCACCTTTTTGCCGGCTTCCACGGCGCGCGCGAAAGCCGACAAGTGACCATAGGCCATCTCGTAGCCGTTGGCGTGCCGGATGCGGATATATTTGCCGTAGCCGCCTTCCCAGCCGATCTTATCGATGACGCCGTTGCCCGCGGCAAACACCGGGGTTCCCGTCGATGAGGCCCAGTCGACGCCGGTATGCATCTTGTCGTAACCGAGCAGGGGATGGTTACGCCCGCCGAAGCCGGACGTCATGTTGCCGTCCGCGACAGGCTTGCGGACCAAGAACTTCTTCGCGCTCTTGCCGCTCTCATCGTAGTAGTCGACGAGATTGTCGTCGCCGGTTTGATAGCGATAGAATTTTCGGGTCTCCCCACCGGTTGTCAGCAAAGCGAACAACACCTCCGCCTTCCTGTTCTCGCTGGGATTCTCGTCCTCGCCGGCGAATAGGACCTCGAAGGAATCGCCCGGTTGGACCTTGCGCTGGAAGTCGATATCGTAGGAGTAGATGCGCACGAAGTCGTCGATCACGGGGCGCGGTATGTGATTGCGCAGCCCCGTCTCATAGATGCTCTGATAGAGCCGAACTCCCTTGCCGTCGTCATCCTCGTCGCTGCTGGAGGTTGCGACGCTGTTGGCGTGGCGCACATCGACGGCGACGTATTTGCCGAGCTCCGACCACGACACCATGGCCTCGACCGCGGTGTCGGTGGCAATGACGACGCGCACCGGCCGCAGCCGTATTCCGTCGCTTGCGGGTGCGAGCAACACGCGCAGCTTGTAGCCGTCGCGCGGGCTGCTGTCCTTTCCGCGTCCGCCAAACGCCGCCGTGATCGCTTTGATCTCGTCCGCCGTCGCACCGATCTCGCGCAGGAACGCGGAGACGGAATCGCCCTTCTTGAGGACGATCGTGCGCTCGTTCCAGGCGTTGCCGCCCGTCACCTGCGCCGTGGTCTTCGGCAGAAGACTGACGTTTTCCGGCACGATGCGCGGTTCGAAACCGGCATAGGGGTCGGCCTGCCGCTCCGGGGCGTACGCGGTGAGCGTGGGGGGAACGGCGCTCGCAAGCAGAGGTAGCTTTTGACCGAGTTTCCCATCCCAGTTCGCTGCCTCGCGCACGCGCGCGAGTACCTCATCGACCGATGCGACCGCGGCGATCTTCGCTCGCGGCAACACGGTGTTGAGGTCGCGCGTGACGAATGAGACCTCGGCGTCGGGCTGGGCACCGGCGGCATCTTGCGCGCTGACCGGAATCCCCTCTGACTGGGCCGCCATCTTCTGTGCGTTGAAGGGAGGAATGTTGGCGGAGAGCTCGGATACCGACAGCGATAGATTGCCCGCCACACGGATGAAGGGACGCACGCGCACGATCTCGCGATTGCCGCTGCCGCGAGTGGTTGTCGACACCCGAATGACTTGGCGCGCGGCATTGGCCTCCCCGGGCGGCGGCAGCCGATCGGCCTTGCGCGTGGCGTTGGCGACGCGTTCGGCGATGGCACCCGCGGCGCCGCGCAAGGCGCCTTCCACGCGTTCCGGCACGGTCGCGAAGTTGGTTTCTCCGTCGAGAGCTGCAAAAACGGCGCCGCTCATGAGTGCCGCGCCGCAAAGACCGGTGAGAATGACGCCGCTGAGCCATTGGACCGACACGCGCCGGCGGTCCACCAAGCCGCTGCCCTCGCCGTCGACCGACAAGGGTGCTTCGCTGCCGAGATCGATGTGCTCGGCCTCGAAGTTCGAACGCAGCGCCGCGTGTCGTTTGCCCTGCTCCAAGCCCGACATCCCCTGCGCCCACGCCCGCGGGCGATTTACCGCAACAGCACGGTGTCAAACGCGACCGGGACGACGGACGTTGACTTGAAGGACCGGCGCACGCCGCCGCCTTCACGGTCTGTCAACGACCGTGTCCTCGTTCTTCTGGCCTAATCGATGGGCAACGCCGCGCGTCACGGACGACGTGAGGTCGGCGCAATTCCCCCCGAAGCGACACCTCCCACTGCGCCGACAAGAGGGACGGAGGAATATGGCCGCAGTGCGGCGCAGGGAACCCTTTCAACCCATGCTAACCGCCCTATATCATTTAAGAAGATGGCTGTTGCCGGATTGCACCGGGAGGGGTGGATTTTCACCCTGTCGGGCGTTGACATAAGGCAGTCCGCACGCCTATATAACTTCCTAACGGCACGCCGCCGCCTCGGTGCGACGGCGCGTCTTCGAAGCTCATCAATGATATTGGTGACCAGGCATCCGATTTCGATCGGAGGCCATAAGCTTCGACGGCTCTCCGGCTCCCCGGGGAGTAGGGACCGCCCTGGTCCCGGGCTGTTTGACAGGTGAATCGGAAGAAAGAGAAACGTGGACGGCGGAGTCCCTGCGCGCCGCCTCCCCGAACGAGGACTTGTGCCTTCGAGGGGAGCGGCCGGACGAGACTTCGGCGGTCGACGTTTCAGGTCAACACCCTGTCGCGAGCGGGCGCCCGCGCGTGCGATGCAAATCGCGCGCGCTGGTAAGGCCGCCTCGACGGGAGTGGGACCTCGTCAAACGTTGTGATCAGCCGGGAAAAGTTCTCATCCAACTTGAGAGTTTGATCCTGGCTCAGAGCGAACGCTGGCGGCAGGCCTAACACATGCAAGTCGAGCGCCGTAGCAATACGGAGCGGCAGAC
>DATNNX010000258.1:0-39660 GCA_035601615.1 Xanthobacteraceae bacterium | reverse complement strand
GCAGATCGATCGCCGCTCAGTGCGCATCAGGCTCACCGACAAAGGGCGCGAGGTGCGCGACATCGTCGATACGCTCTACCAAAAACACGTGGCCACCGTGGCCCAGGTCGGCGGCATCGATGGGGACGAGTTCGCGACACTTAACAAGTCACTGCAGCGCCTCGAGCGGTTCTGGACCGACCAGATCCTCTACCGGTTGTGATTGACATTTTCGATGATCGGCTCTCGCCCCGGCCTCTCGCCGGGGCGTATTTTTTTGCCCACGGGCCAAGGAAAAAGAGCGGTCCGACGCCTAGATGTGGGCAACCAGTTGATGGGGGCGCCCATAACTTGGCGCTCCAGGGCGGGTGTGCTATCGCCCCGGCGACCTCCGGGCGTGTGGAGGTCGCCCAACAGCAGCGTGACGTCCATGACCGATCCGTCTCGAGCCCACGCCGATGCTGCCAATCTGTTCACGGCTCCGCTGACAGAGACCGACCCTGAGGTGGCCGACGTCATAAGGCGCGAGCTTGGCCGCCAGCGCGACGAGATCGAGCTCATTGCCTCTGAAAACATCGTCAGCAAGGCGGTTCTCGAAGCGCAGGGATCGGTTCTCACCAATAAGTACGCCGAAGGTCTGCCGGGGCGGCGCTACTACGGCGGCTGCCAATATGTGGACGTAGCAGAAACCCTAGCAATTGAACGGGTTACCAAGCTTTTCGGATGTAGATTTGCAAATGTCCAACCGCACTCGGGCGCTTCCGCCAATGCCGCCGCCTTCATGGCCCTCATGGCGCCAGGCGACGTTTTTATGGGCCTCAATCTCGCCGCTGGTGGCCATCTCACGCACGGTTCTCCGGTCAACATGTCCGGCCGCTGGTTCAAGCCGATACCCTATGGCGTGCGGCGGAACGATCACCGGATCGATTTCGACGAGGTGGCAAAGCTTGCGCGCCAATATCGGCCGAAGGTCATCATCGCTGGCGGATCGGCCTATCCGCGCATCCTCGATTTCCGTCGCTTCCGCGAGATTGCCGACGAGGTCGGCGCCAAACTTCTGGTCGACATGGCGCATTTCGCCGGCCTCGTCGCCGGCGGCGTGCATCCCAGCCCGTTCCCACACGCCCATGTCGTCACTTCGACCGCACACAAGACGTTGCGCGGGCCGCGTTCGGGTTTCATCCTCACCAATGATGAGGAGTTGGCGAAAAAACTCAACGCGGCGGTTTTTCCCGGCCTGCAGGGTGGCCCGTTGATGCATGTCGTCGCCGCGAAGGCAGTGGCATTTGGCGAGGCGTTGCGGCCGGATTTCAAGCTTTACGCGCGCAACGTGATCGCAAATGCCAAGGCGCTCGCGGAAACGCTCAGATCCAAGGGCCTCGACATCGTCTCCGGCGGCACCGACACTCATCTGACGCTGGTGGACCTGCGGCCGAAGCGCTTGACTGGCAAGGTGGCGGAACTGGCGCTCGGCCGCGCTCACATCACCTGCAACAAGAATGGCGTCCCCTTTGATCCGCAGAAACCGGCAGTGACCTCGGGGGTGCGCCTCGGCACTCCGGCGGGGACGAGCCGCGGCTTCGGCATTGCCGAGTTCCAAGAAGTGGGCGAATTGATCGTGGAGGTGCTCGACGTCCTGTCGCTGAAAGGCGTCGAGGAGGATGCGCTCACCGAGGCGACGGTGCGCGAGAAGGTAAGGAAACTCGTCAGCCGATTTCCGATTTATAACGGATAGTGCTGCTGCGGTGTCATCGTCCGCCAATGTGGACGCACCAGTACACACCTAACCTGCTGGCGCAGGGGGGTGCCCTCGTCCGGACTCGGGCGATGACTAGATGCCCGCTTCGCCGTCATGACGACCTGGCGAGCAGAGGAATGCGGTAAGGGAAACCTCCATGCGGTGTCCAAACTGCGGCAGCCTCGATACGCAGGTCAAGGATTCGCGGCCGACCGAGGATTCCTCCGTCATCCGCCGCCGTCGGGTGTGCCTTACGTGCAATTTCCGCTTCACCACGTTCGAGCGGGTGCAGCTGCGCGAGCTGGTCGTCATCAAGCGCAACGGCCGTCGCGTGCCATTCGATCGGGATAAGCTGCTGCGCTCGGTGCAGATCGCGTTGCGCAAGCGTCCGGTCGAGCCCGAACGCATCGAACAGGCGGTCTCGAAAATCGTACGCGAGCTCGAAAGCCAGGGCGAGAGCGAGGTCTCCTCCGAGACTGTGGGCGAGATGGTGATGGAGGCGCTGCGGGCACTCGATGACGTTGCCTATGTCCGCTTCGCCTCGGTCTATCGCAATTTCCGCGAGGCCAAGGATTTCGAGAGTGTGCTCGACGAACTGACGGAAGACGGCAAGCCGGGCACGGCGTTGAGGAAGTGAAGCCACCCGTGCGGCGGGCCCGCCATTAAATTACGCTGATGAGTCGGGTGACGCGTTGCAGCAGTCCGTCCAGCTTAGGGCGGCCTGCGGGTCGGCGCTCCCTACCGTCTTTGCTGTGTATCGGTATCCGCGGCGACCGTTCGTGCAGGGCAGCACAGGCCTTGCTCCGTCGAGCGCGGGCGCGTCGCTTGCGTTCGAGTTTTCCCTTCCGCCGATCAGCGTCGAAACTCGCGGGTGCCTTGCCGAGCCTGGTATAACGTAATCGGCCGTCTCGAAAGAAGTTGAACCCATTGAGCGATGCCGATCATAGTGCGGAAGACGCCCGCTTCATGACGCTGGCGCTCGCGCTCGGCAGGCACGGGCTGGGACGCACCTGGCCCAATCCCGCCGTCGGCGCGGTCATCGTCAAAGATGGCGTGATCGTTGGCCGCGGCTGGACGCAGCCGGGTGGGCGGCCGCATGCGGAGACCGAGGCGCTGCGCCGCGCCGGTTCGGCAGCGGGCGGGGCGACGTTGTACGTCACGCTCGAGCCATGCTCGCATCACGGCAGGACAGGGCCTTGTGTCGACGCCATCATCGCTGCCGGCGTCGCGCGCGTGGTCTCCGCGCTTGTTGATCCCAATCCTGAGGTCGCTGGCGCCGGCCACTGGCGCCTGGCTGAGGCCGGCGACATCGTCGAGGTCGGCATCGGCGCCGAGGAGGCGCGGCGGGCGCACGCCGGTCACATCCGGCGGGTCGAGGCGGGCCGCCCCCACGTGACGTTGAAACTCGCGGTCTCGGCCGACGGCAAGGTCGCTCGATCCGGCCGCCGCCCCGTGGAGATTACCGGCGAATCGGCGCGCTCACGCGTGTATTTGATGCGCTCGAGAAGTGACGCAGTGCTCACCGGTATCGGCACCGTGCTCGCGGATGATCCAATCTTGACCAGTCGGCTCCCTGGAATCTCCTCACCGGTGCGAGTCATCCTCGACAGCACACTGCGGCTGCCGCTTGCGAGCAAACTGGTTGCGACCGCCCGGCAGGTGCCGCTCTGGGTCATCACCGGCCAGGCCGCGGATTGCGCGCACCAGCAGACGCTCGCCGTGCAGGGCGTCGATGTCCTGCGCGCGACAACGACAGATGGCAAGCTCGACCTTGGCAACGTGCTCGCGCTTTTAGCCCGGCGCGGCATCACCCGTCTTCTGGTCGAGAGTGGGCCCATTCTTGCCGCCGCCTTCCTGCGCGGCGATCTGATCGACGAGGCGGCGCTGTTTCGCTCCCGCAGCGTCATTGGGCCTGACGGGATCGAAGCTCTCGACGGACTGCCGCTTTCCGCATTAACTCAGTCGCTGCGTCTGAAGGCAGTCGGCAGCGAATCCATAGAGGCGGATACGTTGGAGAAGTTCGAGCGCGCGTGACATGTTCACCGGCATCATCACCGACGTCGGCGAGGTGAGGGCGGTCGAACCGCGCGCGCAGGGGCTCGCCCGCCTCACAATCGCGTGCGGTTATGACCCGGACAGCATCGGCATCGGTGCTTCGATCGCCTGCAGCGGCGTTTGCTTGACCGTCGTCGCACGCGGGACGCAAGACAACCGCGGCTGGTTCGCCGTCGAGGCCGCCGCTGAGACGTTGCGCGTGACGACGGTCGGGGGCTGGCGGCGGGGCACACGCGTCAATCTGGAACGCGCGCTCAAGATCGGTGATGAACTCGGTGGACACCTCGTTGCCGGTCATGCGGACGGACTTGCTCACGTGACTGCGCGAGAGGACACGACCGATACGGCGCGGTTCACTTTGCGCTCGCCCGCGGCGCTCGCCCGCTTCATCGCTCCGAAGGGTTCGGTCGCGCTCGACGGGGTATCGTTGACGGTCAACGAGGTTGCCGGCGATGCATTCTCGGTCCTGATCATTCCGCACACGCTCAAGGCCACGACACTCGGACTGCTCCGTGTCGGCGACGCGCTCAATCTCGAGGTCGATCTGATGGCCCGTTATGCGGCGCGGCTGATGCAGCGCTAGGGACCGGCGATCGCCCGCTCACTTGCCTCCGGCCCAATCCGCTTGCTACGACCGGGCTGACACTGGAGACCGGCCATGGCCGAGCGCCGCCGCTCCGCCAAGGATGCATTCGAGCAAGGCGACCTCGAGGGCGTGCGCATTCTCATTGTGGAGGCGCGCTTCTATGAGGATATTGCCGATGCTTTGCTCGTGGGCGCGACCCGCGTGCTGAAACAAGCAGGTGCGGCTTACGAACGCGTCAGCGTGCCAGGATCGCTCGAAGTCGCTCCCGCCATCGCGATTGCGGTCGATGCCGCCGAGCGTTCAGGCCGCCCTTACGACGGTGCCGTCGCGCTCGGTTGCGTTATTCGCGGCGAGACGCTGCATTTCGAGATCGTGGCGCAGGAATCAGCGCGCGCGCTGCTCGAACTCTCGGTCGCGCGCCGATTGCCGATCGGCAACGGCATTCTCACCGTCGACACCAACGCCCAAGCCTGGACCCGCGCGCGTGCGGACGAAGCTGACAAGGGCGGCGACGCGGCGCGGGCGGCGCTTTCGTTGGTGCGGCTGAAGCGCCGCCTAGCTGAAGGTTAAGCCATGGTCCGCGACAGCGCGCCCAAGCACGCACGCAAAGCCAATCGCCGCGGCGCCGCTCGCCTCGCCGCGGTGCAGGCGCTCTACCAGATGGACATCGCCGGCACGGGGCTCAACGAAATTCTCGCGCAATTCGAGAGTCACTGGATCGGCCGCGAGGTCGAAGGCGCACAATATCTCCCGGCCGAGGCGGCGTTCTTTCGCGATGTGGTGTCGGGCGTGGTGCGCGAGCAGCGTAGCCTCGATCCTCTGGTCGACAAGGTCCTCTCCGAGACTTGGCCGCTCAAACGGATCGAAGCAATCTTGCGCGCGGTGCTGCGCGCAGGCGCCTATGAGCTCGGGCATCGCAACGATGTTCCGGCGCGTGTTGTCGTCTCTGAATACGTCGACGTCGCCCACGCCTTCGTCGACAAGGACGAGACCGGGATGGTCAATGCCGTGCTCGACCAGATCGCGCGGCACTTTCGTGCCGGCGAGTTCGCGCCGCTCACGCGGTGAGGGGATCGCGATGACCAAAGGCAGCGCAGCGCAGTCGGGCGAGGAGGGCCTCATCGCGCGCTACTTCGCGCCGCTTGCAAAACATGCCGGCGCATTCGGGCTTGCCGACGACGCGGCCGCAATCACGCCGCCGACCGGCTGCGATCTCGTGCTCAAGACCGATGGGATCGTCGCCGGCGTGCATTTCTTTCCTGATGATCCCCCTGATACGGTTGCCAAAAAGGCGCTCCGTGTAAATCTTTCCGATCTTGCGGCCAAGGGGGCAAAGCCGCTCGGATTTCTGCTCACGCTAGTGCTGCCCGAAGGGATCGGAGATATGTGGCTCGCCCCATTCGCGCGCGGGCTCGGTGCCGATGCCGAGGCCTTCGGCTGCCCGCTTTTGGGCGGAGACACCGACCGCACGGGCGGACCGATCACGATTTCGATCGCGGCGCTCGGCGTGGTGCCGCAGGGCAAGATGTTGCGGCGCGCGGGCGCCAAAGCCGGGGATCGCGTGGTGGTCACCGGCACGATCGGCGACGCTGCGCTCGGCTTGCTGTTGCGACGCGATAGGTCTGCCGCTGCGCGCTGGGGTCTTGCGCGTGCGGCGCGCGAGAGCCTCGAGGCGCGCTATCTCGTGCCCGAACCACGCCTAGCCATCGCCGAAATTCTCCGCGCGCATGCCTCGGCCGCCATGGATGTTTCGGATGGCCTCGCGGGGGATCTGGGCAAGCTCTGCCGCGCTTCCGCGGTCACGGCCGAGATCGAAGTGCCGTGCATTCCGCTTTCGGACGGCGCGCGCCGCGCTCTTTCAGCCGAGCCGGCGCTGATCGAAACGATCATCACCGGCGGCGACGACTATGAAGTTGTGGCATGCGTGCCAGCGGGCAACGTCGAAGCATTGCGCCAGCAAGCGTCGGCGGTCGGCGTCGTGGTCACGGAGATCGGCTCCATTGCGGCGGGGGAGGGGCAGCCGCGCTTTTTGGCTGCGGACGGTGCACAACTCGTATTTGCGCAGCACTCATTCAGCCATTTCTGAGCGCCTGCGGGCGGCAATGGCGACCATCGGCAACCCGGGGCGCGCCGCGGGGCAGACACGCGTGCCTCGCTCCGCTGCTATAATGATCGACGAAAGGGCGAAGGCCAATGCACGACACCACCGCCTTGGTTCGATCGGCCGCGAGTGACTATACGCCGGCCGACAATCCGCGTTTTCTCAAGCTGCATCGCCGCTTTCCGACCGTTGCATATCTGCGCCAGCATGCCCGGTCGCATGTGCCGAGCTTCGCCTTCGAATACATGGATGGTGGCGCGGGCGGCGATGGCGGTATAGCCCGCAACTGGAACGCCTTCGATGCGATCGAGCTCGTGCCGCGCTATGGCGTCACTACCACCTTGCCGCCGGTCGATGTCGAACTGTTCGGCCGGCGTTACTCGGCGCCGATCGGCATCGCTCCGATGGGGGGGCCATCGATCGTGTGGCCGGGCGCTGACCAGTATCTAGCGGCGGCCGCGCAGCGCGCGCGCGTGCCTTACGTGCTCGGTCTGGTCGGGGGAATCACGGTCGAGCGCGCAGCCGAGATCGCGCCCGATGTGCTTTGGTTCCAGCTCTATCGTTGTTTCCGCAACGAGCATGCCATCGGCTTCGATCTCCTGCGCCGGGCCCAAGCCGCTGGGGTGCACGTTCTCGTTCTCACTGCGGATGTGCCCGTGCGCACGACGCGCCCACGGGAAGTGGTGGCCGGCATTACTTCGCCGTTCGAGCCGGATTTGCGCATGCTTGCCGCTATTGTGAGTTCGCCCGCCTATCTCAAGTCGCTGTGGAAACACGGTCAACCGCGCTTCGGTAATCTCAAGCCGTACGCCGGCGACACGGCCGATGTGAACGAGATCGCGGCGTTTGTTCGACGCGAGATGGCCGGCGCCTTCACGTGGGAGGAGATCGGACGTTACCGGGAGCGCTGGAAAGCGCCATTGGTGGTGAAGGGGATTCTTCACCCGGCCGACGCGGAAAGGTGCGTGTCACTCGGGGTGGACGGCATCATCGTCTCCAACCATGGCGGCCGGCAGGTCGAAGGCTTACCGGCGGCCGCCGACGTGCTCCCCGCCATCGCCCGCGCCGTTGGCGGCTGGACGACCGTGATGGTGGACAGCGGGATACGCTCGGGGCTCGATGTGGTGCGTGCGGTCGCGCTCGGCGCGGATGCGGCGTTTGCCGGCAAAGCGTTCTTGTGGGGTCTCGGCGCCCTCGGTGCGGAAGGGCCGCTTCATGTGGTCGATCTCATGATCGACGAGATGAAGGCGGCGTTCGGGCAAATCGGCGCGTCCCGGCCGGCACAAGCGCGCTCGGTGACGATTCGCCATCCCGGCGCTTTGCAGTTCTGACCTGCGTTCAGAATCGGCACTCACTGCTGACGACGGCCTCCCAACGTGACGCTGAGCCCTTATCTTTGACCCCATCCGCGTTTCGGGACATTATTGAACCCACCTTACGCGGGTGAGGTCGAAAGGCTAGCCATGGCTGATTTGGGTCAGCAGTCCCGTCGCACGCCGAGCCGGGCATTGCTGCTCGCGGTGATCCTTGCAGGCGTTGCCGCCGCCGGCTTTCTTTCGGCTTGCAGCGAACCCTCGGATTCACAACCGCCCGCGGCACAGAGACAAG
The DNA here is from genome assembly GCA_035601615.1 of Xanthobacteraceae bacterium. Taxonomy (GTDB): domain Bacteria; phylum Pseudomonadota; class Alphaproteobacteria; order Rhizobiales; family Xanthobacteraceae; genus VAZQ01. The sequence goes on along the minus strand of DATNNX010000258.1, from coordinate 31,593 downwards.
CCGCCGAGGAGCAGGCACGCAGAGACGCCGACGAGAAGGCGTGGGCTGACGCCGAGAAAACCGGCACCGTAGCGGCATACACAAGCTATCTGCAGAACTTCGGCTCGGGCGGGCACGTGGCGGAGGCAAGCCAGCGGATAGTCACTCTCAACGAGCAGGCGCGCAAGGACGCGGACGAGAAGGCCTGGGCCGAAGCCGAGAAGACCGGAACTGCCGCGGCATACATGGCGTATATCCAAAATTTCGGCGGCGGCGCGCACGTGGCGCAGGCGCGCCAGCGCGTTACCGAGCAAACCCGCAAGGAGGCCGACGAGAAGGCTTGGGCCGACGCGGTGCGCGCCGGCACCGCCGCGGCCTTCACAGCGTATGCCCAGAACTTCAGCTCTGGTGCGCACGTCGCCGAGGCGCGCGAGCGCCTCGCCGCGCTCGACGAGCAAGCCCGCAAGGAGGCGGACGAGAAAGCCTGGGCCGATGCGCTGCGCGCCGGCACGCCCGCCGCATTCACCGCCTATATTCAGAAGTTCGGTTCCGGCGTGCACGTCGCCGAGGCACGCCAGCGGGTCGCCGCGCTCGAGGAGCAAGCGCGCAAAGAAGAGGACGAGAAAGCCTGGGCCGATGCGCTGCGCGCAGGCACGCCGTCAGCATTCACGAGCTACATTCAGAAGTTCGGCTCCGGCGCGCACGTCGCCGAGGCGCGTCAGCGCGCCGCCGTATTGGAGATGCAAGGGCGCAAAGAGCTGCCCGGCATCGACATTCAGAACACCTGCAAGGCTGCCGCGGGTGCAATGGTCAGCCTGATGGGAGGGACCACAACCGAGCAAGACGTCAACGCCTGCCTCGACTCCGAGCAAAAAGCCCGTGATCAAATCGTCAAGGACCGGGCGACGTATTCATCCGCCGACAAGAAGCAGTGCATGCGAACGGATGTCTACCTTCCAAGCTACGTGGAATGGCTCACCTGTCTTGAGATGGAACGGGACGTAAGGAAGATGGAGCGCCAGACCGACTTCGGGGCCGGACCCTGGGCGCTGCCGAGAGTGCGTCCCGCGATCAACGCCGCTGGCCGCTGAGAACCCGGCGACATCGCGCCATTTTCGAGCGTTGCGTCGCGAAGCCGTTTTTGGCAATGTCCGCGCCGCTTCAAGCCGCGCTGTAGCGACACCATTGGCGCGGCGTACGCAGCGACCGCGATGCGCCGTTCCGTCAACGGGGTTTCTTCAACAATGACCGCTCTTTGGCTGATCGTCCTTTGTGGCGTGCTCGCCGTTCTCTACGCCCTGTGGGCGATCCGATCTGTGCTGGCGTCCGATCCGGGCAGCACGCGGATGCAGGAGATCGCAGCCGCTGTGCGCGAAGGCGCACAGGCTTATCTGAAGCGCCAATACACGACCATCGGCGTGGTCGGCATCGTGATCTTCTTGATCCTCGCCTACTTTCTGGGATGGTCGGTGGCCATCGGGTTCCTCATCGGCGCGGTGCTTTCGGGGGCGGCGGGCTTCATCGGCATGAACGTGTCCGTGCGCGCCAATGTGCGTACCGCGCAGGCCGCGATCGGTTCGCTTGCAAATGGGCTCGAGCTTGCGTTCAAGGCGGGCGCGATCACTGGGCTCTTGGTCGCGGGCCTCGCGCTGCTCGGCGTGACCCTGTATTTCGGTTTCCTGGTCGGCACGCGCCATATGGCGCCCGACGACCGAACCGTCATCGATGCGCTCGTGGCTCTCGGCTTCGGCGCCTCCCTCATCTCGATTTTTGCTCGTCTCGGTGGCGGGATCTTCACCAAGGGCGCGGACGTGGGGGGCGACCTCGTCGGTAAGGTGGAGGCCGGCATTCCAGAGGATGATCCTCGCAATCCCGCGACCATTGCCGACAATGTCGGCGACAACGTCGGTGATTGCGCGGGCATGGCGGCCGACCTGTTCGAGACCTATGCGGTGACGAGCGTCGCCACGATGGTGCTCGCGGCGATCTTCTTCCGCACCGCCGGTGCCGACGTGCTGTTCAAAATGATGACCTATCCACTCGCCATCGGCGGCATCTGCATCATCACGTCGATCGTCGGCACGTTCTTCGTCAAGCTCGGCGCGAGCCAATCGATCATGGGCGCGCTCTACAAGGGCGTCATCGCGACGGGCGCGCTCTCACTCGCGGGCGTGGCGCTCGTCACGCATCTTCTCGTCGGGTTCGGCACCGTGCCGGGGCAGCCCTATTCCGGCACGTCTTTGTTCATTTGCGGCGTGGTCGGACTTGTGGTCACCGGCCTGATCATCTGGATTACCGAGTACTACACCGGCACGCATTTCCGCCCGGTACAGTCGATCGCAAAGGCGTCGGTCACTGGTCACGGCACCAACATCATTCAAGGTTTGGCTGTCTCGCTCGAAGCAACGGCCGCTCCCGCGATCGTCATCATCGCGGGCATTCTAATCAGCGACAAGCTCGCGGGTCTGTTCGGAATAGCGGTCGCCGTGACCACGATGCTTTCGCTCGCCGGCATGATCGTGGCGCTCGATGCCTTTGGACCGGTCACGGATAACGCCGGCGGCATTGCGGAAATGGCCGGGCTGCCCAAAGAGGTGCGCAAATCGACGGATGCCCTCGACGCGGTCGGCAACACCACCAAGGCGGTCACGAAGGGCTATGCAATCGGCTCGGCCGGCCTCGGCGCACTCGTTCTATTCGCCGCCTACAACGAGGATCTGAAATTTTTCATCGCGAATGCGACGACCAACCCCTATTTCCAGGGAGTCCAGCTCGATTTCTCTTTGAACAACCCATACGTTGTGGCCGGGCTCTTGTTCGGCGGCTTGTTGCCGTATCTGTTCGCCGCGCTGGGCATGACTGCGGTTGGCCGGGCGGCATCTGCGATCGTGGAGGAGGTACGCCGGCAGTTTCGCGAGAAGCCCGGCATCATGCAAGGCAGCGATAAGCCCGACTACGGCCGCGCCGTCGACCTTCTCACCAAGGCTGCGATCAAAGAGATGGTGGTTCCCTCGCTGCTGCCGGTGCTCTCGCCGATCTTTGTCTATTTCTTGATTTACTGGATCGCCGGCGGCGGCGCGACAGGCAAATCAGCGGCGTTTTCTGCGGTGGGTGCAATGCTCCTTGGCGTGATCGTCACCGGTCTGTTCGTCGCAATTTCAATGACCTCCGGCGGCGGCGCGTGGGACAATGCCAAGAAATACATCGAGGACGGTCATTACGGCGGCAAGGGTTCGGAGCCGCACAAGGCGGCGGTCACAGGCGATACGGTCGGGGATCCCTATAAGGACACGGCCGGTCCCGCGGTGAATCCGATGATCAAGATCACCAACATCGTTGCCCTCTTGTTGCTTGCCGTATTGGCGCACTGGCGCTGACGCTTGGGCGCGTTGGGGGCAGTTGGCCTAAGGCTAGAAGATCTTGAACAGCGCGTTGAGATACGCGACGTCCTTGCCGCCAGTCGGGGTGGCGCGGCTGACGAAGTCGAAGACCTTGCCGTCCTTTAGTCCATAATTCGCGAGGCGCTCCACCCTGCGATTTTTGTCGAAATAAACCGCTATCACTCGTTGATCGACCACCTGCTGCGGCATGAAGCCAATCGGCCGTTCGGCGCGCTGGGAGATGTAATAGAAGGCCTCGCCGCTCACCGTCGCGACGGTGGAAGGCGTCCCGAGCACGATCAAGACCTGTTCTTGGGTGGAACCGATCGGGATCTGCTCGAGCGCGCCTTCAGGCACGATGTAGCCGCGTTGATAGGTTTCAGAAAAACATGCGCCGAGCAGCACGCCGATCGCCGCGATCGCCGCGAACGTGGCCGCCATACAGCGCGGGCGAGGTGGTCGGTTCATGCGGCGCATGATGCCCATATCATTGTGGCGGGCGCTGGCGCATCGGTCCCCTCGGCGCTATATCCGGCCGGCCGCCGAGTAACTCGATGATATTGAAGCTGTTTCGCCCCACCCCACCGGACGATACCATCGCGCGTCTCTATGGCACGATCGTGGCACAGGCGCGCACGCCCGCCTTTTACCAACTCTATGGGGTACCGGACACGGTCAGCGGCCGATTGGAAATGATCATACTCCACGTGGTCCTCCTTCTGCGGCAACTCGAAGGACAGGCGGCCTCCCTCCGCGCGCTTGGTCAGGGACTATTCGACACGTTCTGCCAGGACCTGGATGACAGCGTACGCGAGATGGGGGTGGGCGATCTTGCGGTGCCGCGAACCATGCGGCGAATCGGGGAGGCGTTTTATGGCCGGCAGGCTGTCTATCGCGCGGCCTTGGATGCACCACACGATGAGCGACTTGCTGCGGCCCTGGAGCGCAATGTATTCGCCGGCAGAACGCAGCCTGGGGTCGCGTTTTGGCTTGCCGTCTACGTGCGCGAAACCGTGCGGCGGATTGCCGCTCAGGATCAATTGGAGCGCGCGCAACTCGCCTTTCCCGATCCCGAACAGGTGCTGCTGCGAGCGCGACAGACATGGACGAAGCAATGACGCGGAGCGAACGCAGGCCCGGACGTCCATGGAGCGTGCCGCTCGCACTCGGTGACGTCCCCGAGGGGGGCCGACACCTCGATCTCGTGGCCGACAGTAAGACGCGGGCCGCAGTTGCCGAGCATGCCGGGCTCGCCGCTCTGCCGCGTCTAGAAGCGAGCTTCGACGTGGCGCCGCATGGTCGCGGCGGCTTGCGCGTGATCGGCCGAGTGTCCGCCACTGTCGGCCAGACCTGCGTCGTCACGCTTGAGTCGCTCGAAAACGAAATCGAGGAGGGAATCGATCTCGTCTTCATGCCCGCGGACGCCTCGCCACTGGTCGGCGGCGCAGAGGCTAAGACGCCGGCCGATGCAACGGAGACATTGATCGGCGACGCAGTCGATCTCGGTGAGATTGCGACCGAATTTTTGGTCCTCGGCCTCGACCCCTATCCGCGCAAGCCGAACGCGGTGTTTCAGCCATCAAAAATCGGCGAGGATTCCGCTCATCCATTTGCCGCGCTCGCCTCGTTAAAAAAACGGCACCGCGGTGAGAAGAGGTGATGAACCGGCCCCTGTTGTGGGTCCCGCCGACGCGGTATTGTTGTGCCATGCCCCAAAGAGTCCGCATTGCGCTCGACGCCATGGGGGGCGACCACGGGGCAGCGATGGTCGTTCCAGGCGCTGAACTGTCGCTCACCCGCCACCCCGACATTGAATTCTTGCTGTTCGGCGATCGCCTGGTCGTGGAGCCGCTGCTCGAGTCGCGGCCGCTGCTCAAGGCCGCCTCGCAACTGGTGCACACCGATGTGGCGGTGCAGATGCATGACAAACCCAGTCAGGCGCTGCGCAAAGGGCGTCGGCGATCGTCGATGTGGCTCGCGGTCGATGCTGTCAAGAAAGGAGAGGCCGATGTTGCGGTATCCGCCGGCAATACCGGCGCATTGATGGCGACAGCAAAGATTGACCTGCGGACCATGGCGGGAATCGATCGCCCCGCGATTGCCGCGCTGTGGCCGACTCTCAAGGGCGAGTCCGTGGTGCTCGATCTCGGTGCTTCGATCGGTGGCGACGCGGGGCATCTTGTCGAACTCGCGGCCATGGGGAGCGCCATGGCCGCAGTGCTATTCGGTCTCGATCGGCCAACCGTGGGACTGCTCAATATCGGCGTCGAGGAGGTTAAGGGCCTCGAGGCCGTGCGCGAGGCTGGTCAAATGCTGCGTGCGGGGGAGTGGCCGCAATTCGAATATGCCGGCTTCGTCGAAGGTGATGATATCGGCAAGGGGACCGTCGATGTGGTGGTGACCGAGGGTTTTTCCGGCAACATCGCCCTCAAGACCGCAGAAGGCACCGCGCGTCAACTCGGCCAATACCTCAAGCAAGAGATGAATCGCACAGTGGCGAGAAGGCTCGGTTACCTCTTGGCGCGCGGCGCATTCCGCGCGCTCGCCGACAAGATGGACCCGCGCAAGTCCAACGGGGGTGTGTTCCTGGGCCTCAATGGCGTCGTGATCAAGAGTCACGGCGGCACCGACGCCGAGGGCTTCGCCTACGCGGTCGATCTCGGCTACGACATGGTCCGTCACGAGTTGCTCGCGAAAATCGGCCAGAGCCTAACGCGTCACCGCAGGGCGACGGTTCCCGCGCGTGCCGTCGCGGGAGCAGCTTCGTGAGCATGCTGCGGTCCGTGGTGCTCGGCTGCGGTAGCTATTTGCCGAGCCGGGTTCTGACCAACGCCGAGTTGTCGCGGATGGTAGACACCTCCGACGAATGGATCATCCAGCGCACGGGCATTCAAGAGCGGCGCATCGCCGCGAAAGGGGAGACCACTGCGGACATGGCGCTTGCCGCCGCACGCGCAGCGCTCGCCGCGGCCGGTGTCCAGGCGCAATCGATCGATCTGATCGTGCTCGCAACCTCCACGCCCGATAACACCTTCCCGGCCACTGCGGTGTCTGTGCAAGCGGGGCTCGGCCTCACCCACGGTGCAGCTTTTGATGTGCAGGCAGTGTGTTCCGGCTTTGTGTTCGGCCTTGCTACAGTCGATGGCCTGTTCAAGACAGGGGCATTCCAGCGTGCGCTGGTCATAGGGGCGGAGACCTTTTCCCGCATTCTTGATTGGAGCGACCGCAGTACATGCGTTCTATTCGGCGACGGGGCCGGCGCGGTCGTCCTCGAGGCGCAACGCGAGGCTGGCACGCGCGAAGATCGCGGCATTCTGACCTCGCATCTGCGCTCGGACGGGCGCTACAAGGCCAAGCTCTATGTGGATGGCGGCCCCTCATCGACCCAAACGGTCGGCCACCTGCGGATGGAAGGCCGTGCGGTTTTCAAGCACGCGGTGGCGATGATCACCGACGTCATTGAGGACGCGTTCAAAGCAACCGGCTACAGCGCCCGCGACATCGACTGGTTCGTGCCGCATCAGGCCAACAAGCGCATCATCGATGACACGGCAAAGAAGCTTGGCATCCCGCCGGAAAAGGTTGTGACGACGGTGGACAAGCACGGCAACACGTCGGCAGCTTCAATTCCCCTCGCGCTCACGGTGGCAGTTACGGACGGTCGCATCAAACGCGGGGATCTTGTCATGCTGGAAGCTATGGGCGGTGGCTTCACTTGGGGCTCGACGCTACTGCGCTGGTGACAGAGGATTATTGAAATCTTCCTCGCAGGCCCCGTTGACCGCTTCGGCTCAAGCGAATATCCTTTTATAATTCAGTGAGATATCTTGATCGCCGAAGGTGGGGCTGGCGATGACGGCAAAAACGGTCACACGCGCGGACTTGTGCGAGGCGGTCTACCAGAAGGTCGGGTTGTCGCGCACGGAATCGGCCACGCTCGTCGAACTCGTGTTGAAGGAAATCACCGACTGCCTCGAGCGAGGTGAGACGGTGAAGCTGTCATCGTTCGGCTCGTTCGTGGTGCGTAAGAAGGGACAAAGAATCGGGCGCAATCCTAAGACCGGCAAGGAGGTACCGATTTCACCGCGCCGCGTGATGGTGTTCAAGCCGTCCGCGATTCTCAAGCAGCGCATCAACGCCGAGTCCGGCCTGCAAAAATAGCGTCTCCATAGACGAGGAGCAGAGCGGCGGTGGAGAAGGCACCGGGCGCATTCCGGACCATCAGCGAAGTGGCGCAGGAGCTTGAGGTTCCGCAGCATGTACTGCGGTTCTGGGAAAGTCGCTTCCGCGAGATCAGGCCGATGAAGCGTGGCGGCGGTCGCCGCTATTACCGGCCGGACGATCTCGATCTCCTGCGCGGCATTCGCCATCTTCTGTATGGTGAGGGTTACACGATCCGGGGCGTCCAACGTCTCCTCCGGGAGCAGGGGGTGCGCTTCGTGCAGAATGTCTGGCATCCGGACGCTCCGCAGCCCGCCCCCCAGGGTGAGGTCGAAGGGGATGAGGAGGCCGAAACGGCCATGGCGGCGAGCGCAGCTGCGTTGTCTATAACGGTCGCGCGCGATGTCACCGGCAATGAAGGCCCACAGATCTCGTGGAGTAACCCCCCGGCTACGGCAAGCGCAATGCCAGCTGCAGCAGCCGCTATGAGCCGCGAGCAAGTTGAGAAGTTGCGCGCAGCGCTGCACGACCTGACGGAATGTCGTCGGCTGCTTGAGGCAGCGCTGGATCAACACATCTAGAGCTGGGCGAGACGACCGTGTCTGCGCGCCGCGCCTTCGGTCGCGTCCGAGTTTTCGCAATCCGGCTTCCGCTAGGGGCCGCACCTTCGTTTGGCGAAAGTGGGTCAGAGGCCTATGTAGTCCTTTGACCGTCGGTCGTTCGATGGCCTGCCCGCCATTGGCGGAGCGCGAAGCCGGCGATGCATCGGTGACGCGCCACAGCCTCTTGGTCGGCGTGATTGCCGCCGCCGTCACCAACCGTCAGCTGAGCCTGTCGGACATCTGCACGCGCCCGAAATATATTAGGAACACGCGCGTAGCATTTTTGCTCGCGCAGATGGGTCGCGTCGAGAAGGCACTTAGTCCCCGACGCAGAGTGGCGCGCCGCAAAGAACGCGTGTGCCGCCGTCGATGAATTCGAGCTTCGCAAAGGCTTGCCGGATCTGCGATCAAACATGCGCGTCGCATGCCAGCACGCCCTTGCTCACAAGACCCGTATAGGTTTTTGCGCGTGACTTGATTTTTTCGATCGATAACGCGCGAGCGCCGTCGTGCCGTTCAGGCCAGCATGTGTTGGCGGGCCGACATAGCGACTGTTCAGCCTAGTGAACCATGATCGGCTCTGCGCGTTAGACGAAACAGATGTGGAACAGAGGAGTCACATTCCATGTGCGATTACAGCCTGATGCACGTCAAATCACGTCCCGCGAGCGTCGGCGACAAACTTCGAACGACGAATTTCGGCACCGGCACCCGCGGATTTGCTGCTCCTAGCGATCCCGGTACGGCGGTATGCGTGTTGCCCGGCACCGAACTGGCCTTCAATTCGGAAATCGCGGTCTACGGCGCTTGCGGTCGAACCCAGTACAAGACAGCAATCTTTCGCCAAATCAATCGCGAGCAGCCGCATATGCACCACGATGCGCTCGAATTGCCGGACGGACAGATGCTGCTCCTGACATTCTTGTGTGAAGGGCAAGAGGCAACCGTGTTACAATTGCCGGCACAGCCGACGACCAAGGAAGAGGGGTTGGCACAGGAACGCGTTGCGATGGCCGGCTAACCTCGCGTCACACGCGCGTGGAGGGAGAATGGCCCGCGCGCGCGACATACAACCCGTGGCGAGCGCGGCACGCGAGCCGCTGCCTCGCCACGTCCTGCCGCGTCGCCCTATCGACATAACACCGCGTTGAGACACGACGACATCCGGCGTGAGTGGCAGTGAGCACGGGCCCTTGCTCTTCTAGCTGAAACCGAAGCACGCATTTCGCCTGCGACAGGAACCATCGCAGAGCGGACGAGTTGTTCGATTGCGCGTGGGCGCATCAGTATTCAGGAATAAAACGCCGCCGGGGGGGCGGCGGCCAGGATGCCATCAGGAGTCGAAAAATGCCCTCGACGCATGAGCCCGATCAACTGCTCGAGCCTTCGAATTTGCTAGAGCCGATCGATCTGACTGATAAAGGACCGATGGTGACCCCGTTGTCGATCTCGGCTTCTCCGATGGGACCGGGAATCGTCATCGCCCCATCCCTCTGGCGGCGATCAGGGCTTCGGCAGCAGCCACCCCACTGACATAGGCGCCGTGCGCAGTGGAATAATCGCTGCGCGAGCAAGCCTCTCCGGCGAAGAACAGGCGATCGTCCACCGGTGCGGCGAGTTCGGCTCGGCAATCCGCCTTCCCTGGCAAGGCGTACGAATAGGAGCCGCGCGAGAATGGATCGGCCCTCCAACGTTGAAGCCTGAGCGGCTTCACCCGTCGGGCGAAATTGCTGCCGAGCAAGGCGACGAGCTCGCCAATGGCAAAATCGACGAATCCGGCGTCATCGCTTGCTTCGAGTTCGGACGCCAAGCGGCCGCCGAAATAAGCCTCGATCTGGGATCTGCCGAAGGGGCGGAAGTGATAGACGCCGGTCTCGCTGCGATCCGTACGTCCGAAAAGACGGCTCTCTTTATGAAACTCTTCGGCGTGCGACAGCGACAGAAATAACTTGTCCGCGAGACCCAAGGGGAGGCCCAGCGCCGCTTGAGCTTTCTGGGGCAAGTGCGGCCTGAACCGAATGCTTTCTTCGGCGATGAGCGCGCTCGGGACAGTGACGATGGCGGCGTCCGCGGTGATCGACCCATGCGTAGTTTCCACCCTCAATCGGCGCCCGCCGTGATGGATTACCTGTACCGGACAACTGAGCACGACTGGCAAGCTGCGCCCATGCGCCGCGATCACCGTTCCATAGCCCTCCACAACGCGCCAGTTCACGCCGCTATCCTCGTAGCGAAGGAAATCCCGGGCCGAAACGCGATCGAGCTCCGCCCCGCTGACATAAGTGCTCACCGCATTGATCAATGCATTCCAGCGGCCGAGCGGCTCGAGAAAGCTCGCGGCTGCAACGTCGGGCTTCTTGTCGGCAAGAGAGTCGAGCCGCTGATAAAATTTCCGATGCGCCTGCAGGAAGGCGGCCTGCTCCGAAAGAGAAAATCCGATTGGAGCCGAAAGGCGCATCCATGGCGGGGGAGTTTTGTCGATCGAGCGGCCTTGCATCTCGGCAAGTTTTCGCCATGGATTGCGGTCGGCTGAATGCAGCCAGCCGCAGCCGAGATCGATCGGACAGGCCGAGCGATGGTTGACTGTCCATGCTCGCCCGCCAAGGCGTGACCGAGCCTCCACCACAACGCAATGAAGCCGGGCATCCATAATCCGCCGGCCCGCGGCGATACCAGCTGCGCCGGCGCCAATGATTACCACCTCCGTATCGCTGCTGCTGGCCAAGTTGGTTCTACGGCAATTTGCACGAGTTGTTGGGTGTCAATAGGACGTAGTCTCCTTACGTTCCGCGCAGGCGGCAACGGGGAGACGCATGCGGGCCGCCTTACACCGGGCATGGGAACGTTCCGAGGGTGCTGCACGTTGATGGATACGCTCTGCAAGCCATGAGGAATTCGCTTTGTACGCGGCGGTCGCCATCATTGCAGCATTGGTCACGGTTGCGGCGGTAAACGGCGGCTTCGCACAACCGAGCGCGAAGCCGTCTCCGGAGAATGGAGCTGTGTGCCCGCCGGACACGCAGGGAGAGCCGCCAACGGTGGGCGGCGGCAGCTCTGCACCATTGAGCGACAAACTCGCCCAGTCAAAGGGAGTCATTTGCCCGCCGGCGGGCGTTGACCGGGACATGCAGGTTGCGCCGCCGGGCGGCGGCCAACTCAAGGTCATTCCGCCGCCAGGCACACCGGGCGGCGATCCAAATATACAGCCGAAGTGAGCTTTCCGCCGAGTGATGGCCTTGCTGACAGCGCCATGCCCGGCCGTGGGAATACCTCGGGGGCGATCGCTCGCGGCTCCCTGCGCAAGCTTCCAGATCTGTCCCTCAATGCGGTCTACGCGTGCATGTCGCGCTCGAGCCTGGCATGCAGACGGCCGATCGTTTCGATCTGTGCGGCCAAGACTTCCTCGCTCAGAAAGCGACTCTCCTGCGCCAGCGCGATCCAAAACTCCCGGATGTTGCTCAGCGTCTCGCGACGTATCGGATCAACCGTGATCCTTATCGCCCGCTCGCAGTCCGCCGCCTTCTCCCATGGATCGACTTGAGGCATGGAAACCTCCTGCTAGCCAAAAAACCATGCCTACAGGACTTTGGGGGATCGTTGGAGCCTTTTGCGCGGGTTTTCCCCGCAGCTCACGTTCCCCACAGGGACTCCGGGGCTGTATCGAAGGCGCTATCCCCCGCCATCGCCGCCATCGAATTCATGACGCCCAACATGCGCCTATCAGAGCCGCGACGACATGATGGCGGCTGGAAAATATCGTAAAGTCGGGGTTAGAGTTGTGTTTTTCGCGGCGGCGAGATTATGCGCACGGTTATCGCTCTCGTATGTGTGCTCTTGCCGGGCGCCACCCTCGCCGACAGCGTTCGTCACCTGACTGTGCCCGAACGGTGTTGGGGAACCTGGGCGCCGAGCACAGACCTCTGCCGCGACGACAAGTCCGTATTCGTCGTATCGGCGAAAGGGTACGTGACGTCGCAAGCGAACTGCACGATTCAGTGGCTCACCGAAACAGCCGGCGCCGACGGGCCGATCTACTCTGCCCACATGCGTTGCTCGAACCCAGCGGCACCTGAGCAGATGACGGAAGTGAATCGCATCATTATGCCGAACGACCGCGGAGAGCTTTCGACGGGCCCCGATTTCACGCAGCTCAAAGTCTATCGACCCTGTCCATCGAACTAGCATTCTGTCGGGCGCACTAGGAGTGTTCATGGCTAAGGCTTTTCGCGGCAGCTCCGCCGGCATTGCGTCTCGCGCGGTGCTAGGCGCCATCCTCATCTCGCTCGTGAGCGCCTCCGCTGCCGCTGCAGAAACGGCTTCAATGGAGGACCTCGTTTCAGCCGTGGTGCGGATCAACACCCATATCAACCCCGAAGGACGCACCATCCAAGGGCTGGGCCGTGAGCGTGAAGGATCAGGCATCCTCATCGACAGCGACGGGCTCGTTCTGACGATCGGTTATCTTATGGTCGAAGCCTATGCGGCTGAAGTCGTCGCCAACAACGGGCGTACCGTGCCGGCGAATGTCATCGGCTATGATCACGAGAGCGGCTTCGGCCTGTTGCGCACGATCACACCGCTTAAACTCAAGCCGATGCCATTGGGCAAGTCCGCCGAGATCAAGGAAGGCGATCCCGTGCTCATCGCAAGCTTCGGCGGCCCCGGCATGGTGGCCGGCGCCTATGTTGTGGCCAAGCGCGAGTTTGCCGGCAGCTGGGAATATCTGCTCGACGAGGCGCTCTTTACCGCACCGCCCCATCCGGCCTGGAGCGGGGCCGCGCTGATCAGCCGCGAAGGCAAACTCGTCGGCGTGGGTTCGCTCATCGTCGGAGACGCGGGCGGCGGGACCGACAAGGCGCCAGGGAACATGTTCGTCCCAATCGATCGCCTCTCGCCGATTCTCGGCGATCTGATTGCGACCGGCCGCACGCTCGGGCCCGCGCGACCGTGGCTTGGTATTAACACCGACGAATTGGGTGGGCGGCTGTTCGTGAGCCGCGTGACGCCAGAGGGCCCGGCGGAGAGGGCGGGCATCAAGCGCGGCGACGTGATCGTCGGTGTCAATGGCGAGCAGCCCAAAACCTTGGCCGATTTCTACCGCAAGGTCTGGGCGCAGGGCAGCGCTGGTGCCACCATTGCGCTCGATGTGCTGCAAGAAAGCCAGGTGCGCCGAATCGGCGTCAAATCGATGAACCGGCTCGATCATCTGAAGCTGAAATCGACGTTCTGACCGCGCTTTAAGCGACATCCTTGAGAGGAGGCATGAAACGGCCGCGGGCAAGGATCGTGTGGCGAGGTTTCCTGGTGGCGCTCGGCCGCGCTTTCCTCGCCACTTGGCCGGTGCTGTCGGCGATCTTGGTAATCGAGCTTGGCCTTGGCCTCCTGATCGGCCTGCTCGAGGGCTGGACGATCGGGGAGGCGGTCTACTTCTCTTTCGTCACCGGCCTCACCATCGGTTACGGCGATATCGTGCCGCGGCAAGCGCTCACGCGCGCACTCGCGATCGGGATCGGATTCTGCGGCGTTCTCCTGACGGGCCTGGTCGCGGCTATCGCCGTCTCTGCGCTACGCACGACGCTGACGGACAGTAAGTAATACCGGGTGACGGGGGTGCCGTTTCGCAACACTGCATAGCTTGCTTGAGGGCGGCACAAAGCAGCCGCATTCCTGCCGCGATCAAGCGGCGATATGCGCAGCGAGGGGACCGGTTGCGCCGAGGGATCGGCGGTCGATCCGCGCTCATGCTGTGGCGTTACCGGCAAGTCTGGCAGGCCGCTGCAGGGGTGTCGCGGAGCAGGGGGAGCGGATGGGGCGGCAGCTCACAGTTTTTGGCGGCATTGCCCGCGTCGGCGCGCTTGCGGCGTGCTGTGCCGTGTTCACCCATTGCTCGGGACCATTTTCCAGCAAGGAATACAGCCCCCGCGTGGTTGAAGAGGGCGAGCCGGTACCCAAGGGCGGCGGCGCCTACCGCATCGGCAAACCCTACACCCTCAACGGCCGCACCTATGTGCCAGCCGAGAATCCCCGCTACCGCGCCGAGGGCGTAGCTTCCTGGTACGGCCGCGACTTCCACGGCCGGCTGACGGCCAACGGTGAAGTCTATGATATGCACAGCCTCTCCGCCGCGCACACGACCTTGCCGCTGCCCAGCTACGTGCGGGTGACCAATCTCGACAATGGCCGCTCCATTATCGTGCGCGTGAATGATCGCGGCCCATACCACCGCAACCGCGTCATCGATCTGTCGATCGGCACAGCCAAAGCGCTCGACTTCTACAGCCGGGGGCTTGCGCGCGTGAGGGTCGAATATGTCGGACCCGCGCCGCTCCAGGGCAGCGACGACGAGATGCTGATGGCGACGCTGCGCGATGGTTCGCCCGCACCAGCGCCTTCGAAGGTCATGGTCGCCTCGGCGAAGCCTTTCATTGCCAACCTCGATGATGGCAAGAACGCACCGTCTGCGCGTTCGTTCACGCTCGCCAGCACATCGCCCCGCGTCGTCGCATCGACGAGCGAGGCCGCCTCGACCAACCCCTCGAAGACGAAGTCGCTGGTGCGATCCGCCTCCGCTGCGGAATCGCCAACCGAGCCGAGCCCGGCGCCCGATCCGGCCCCGGCTGCCTTTGCGCCAACGCGAAGTGAGGCGCTCGATTTAATGAGCGGTCGCGGTCTCTACTGAACTGACGCGCAGAACTTTAGTCACGCGCCATCGATCCGCCGCGAGGAGATTGATTCTCGCAGGTGCAACTTGCTAAGCAGGAGGCCAGGCAGGGAAGGGAGCGTGGACATTGGCCAGACGCGGCGTGCCACAGTCATGAACATTCCCGTGGTTGGCAGTCTATTGCGGCGGTGCTTCGTAAGCGGGGGCGCGGCCGCCATCGTTGTTTTCGCAGCGTGCTGCGTCGCAGCCGCGCCCAATCCTGTCTCGGGACCGAAGTCGAGCGAGGGCTATCAGACCGCCGCCGCACACGCGATCCTGATCGAGGCGGGTAGCGGTAGTGTGCTGTTCGAGAAAGCCGCCGATGATCTCATCCCGCCGGCCAGCCTGTCCAAATTGATGACGCAAGAGGTGGTCTTTAACCTGCTCAAACAGGGTCGACTCAAAGCGACCGACGAATTCATCGTCAGCACCAATGCTTGGCGCAGGGGCGGCGCGCCATCGCACACGTCGAGCATGTTCATTCCTATCCACAGCAAGGTTTCGGTTGATGATCTTCTGCATGGCGCGATCATCCAGTCGGCCAACGATGCTTGTATCGTGCTTGCAGAAGGTATTTCAGGCAACGAATCGAGCTTCGCGGAGCTGATGACCAAACGAGCACGCGAGCTTGGCTTGGCCAAGTCGACGTTCGGCAATTCGACCGGCCTTCCCGACCCGCGCCAGCTCATGACGGCGCGCGAACTCGCCAAGCTCGCCCGCCACATCATCGAGAGTTATCCCGATTACTACAAATATTACAGCGAGCGCGAATTCACCTGGAACAAGATCCGGCAATTCAACCGCAATCCCTTGCTCACGGTGAATATCGGAGCAGATGGACTCAAGACCGGCTTTACCAAAGAGGCCGGCTACGGACTTGTCGGCTCGGCGGTGCAGAACGGATTGCGCCTGATCGTCGTGGTCAATGGATTGAGGTCCGAGAAAGAGCGAGCGGACGAGGCCAAGAAGATGCTGGAGTGGGGGTTTCACAATTTCCAGTCCGGGCTTCTGTTCGCCGAGGGTCAGGAAATCGCCCAGGCCAAGCTCTACGGCGGCACCAAGGGCCACGTGCCGCTGACGGCGCGCAAAGAGGTCCGATTGATGGTGCCGCGCGGCTCACGCGACAAGATCATCGCCCGCGTGGTCTATTCTGGACCGGTGCCGGCACCGGTGCAGCAAGGCCAAAAGATCGGCACGCTGAAAGTATGGCGCGGCGAATTCGTCGTGCTCGAGGTGCCGCTGGAGGCGGCCGAGAGCGTAGGCACTGGCTCGATGCCCCGACGCGCCTTCGATGCCGCAACCGAACTGGTGCTGGGCCTGTTTCGCGCCGGCTTCAAGCGGCTATAATTGGCCCGATCATCGATGCCCGGCCCGGGGTCAAGCTTGTGCAGACTGCGTAAGTTCGTCTGCGGTGCCGGGCGTCTCGCTTTCTGATGCGGCGAGACGAGAAACATGGGAAGGCGCAGGATGATGGCGCGCCGCGAGGTGCATTGCGGGCCTTTGTCCGTCATCGGTTAGAGCGCGATGCGTGGACGATTTATTACCTTCGAGGGCGGCGAGGGCACGGGCAAGTCCACCCACGCGACGCTGTTGGCGGATCGGCTCAAGTCGGCCGGCATCGGCGTGATACTCACCCGCGAACCCGGTGGTTCCCCCGGCGCCGAAGTGATTCGGCACGTGCTGCTCTCTGGCGTTGCCAAGCCGCTCGGGGTGGAAGCCGAAGCGCTGCTGTTCGCTGCTGCCCGCGGCGATCACGTGCGAACGACCATCGAGCCGGCGCTGGCGCAGGGCGCCTGGGTTATCTGCGATCGATTTATCGATTCCACACGAGTCTACCAAGGCACCCTCGGCCGCCTTGATCCGCTTTTCATCCGCGCGCTTGAACGCGTGAGCGTTGGCGACCTCAAGCCTGACCTCACGTTCATCCTCGACGTCCCGGCCGAGGTTGGGCTTGCGCGCGCCCAAAAGCGGCGCGGCGAGGGGGTGACCGACCGGTTCGAAGGCGAATCGCGCGCCTTTCATGAGGCCTTGCGCGAAGCCTATCGCCTGCTCGGGGCTGCTGAGCCCGATCGCTGTGTCGCGATCGATGCCACCCAACCAAAGCCCGCGGTCGCCGAACGGATTTGGCGGACCGTCGTCGAGCGGTTCGATCCCGCGCGCATCTCGACCCTGGCTGTAGGCCCTGTGTCATGAGTGTCGAGGAACCCGACAGCATGGAGCCCGCGCCGCCGCGCGAGACGAGCGTCCTTTATGGCCACGGCGAGGCGGAGCAGGCGCTGCTCGGCGCTTATCGCAGTGGGCGTTTCCCACATGCCTGGCTCATTGCGGGTCCTGCGGGAATCGGCAAGGCAACGCTCGCCTATCGCATGGCGCGATTCATGCTCGCGCACCCCGATGCGCGCGCGCCGCTGGTGCAGAACGCCAAATCGCTGCATGTCGAGGCCGATCATCCGGCCGCGCGCCGGGTCGCGGCACAGGCGCACAGCGATCTCTTGGTACTCGAACGGACGATCAACGAAAAAACCGGGAAGCTGCGTCAGGATATCCAGGTTGACGACGTGCGGCGTACGGTCGCGTTCTTCGGTTCAACGCCGGGGGAGGGGGGCTGGCGTGTCGCCATTGTTGACGCTGTCGACGAGCTCAACGAATCGGGGGCGAATGCGCTGCTCAAAGTGCTTGAAGAGCCGCCGCGGCGCGCCGTGCTGTTGTTGGTGAGCCGATCGGCGGCGCGCGTTCTGCCGACAATGCGCTCCCGTTGCCGATCACTGGTGTTGCGGCCGCTCGAGGTCGACAACGTGGCGCGCGCGGCGGCCGCTGCGATCGGGGGTCGGCCCGATGCTTCCGAGATCGTGGCCGCGAGCGCAACTGCGGACGGAAGCGTGGGGCGCGCGCTGACGCTTCTCGATCGTGACGCACTCGACCTGCGTAATCGCACCTTGCGCTTGCTTGAGGCTCTGCCGGGCGTCGATCCACGCGCGCTGCACGCGCTCGGCGACCGTCTCTACGGCGTCGATCCGGTGCCGCTGGCGGCTTTTGTCGACACGGTGAATGGGTGGCTCCACGCCCGACTGACTGCTGGCGGGCAGTCCGTCGCACGTCTCGCCCAATTGGCGGAGGTGTGGGAAAAGATCAATACTGCCGCCCGTGATGCCGAGGAATTCAATCTCGAGCGCAAGCCGCTGGTATTCAACGTATTCGGCTGGCTTGCCGAGGCATCGTGCCGTTGATACCTAAGCGATAAAGCGTCACGGCCGGGTCGGGGCCCTGCGGGGAACCCCGATGTCCCGGCCTTTCGGTCAATTCCGAAAGCGCTCGACGGAACCGACCGATGGCTGACAAGCCCCGCTACTATCTCACCACCGCGATCGCCTACCCCAATGGTCCGCCGCACATCGGCCACGCCTACGAGGCGATCGCAACCGATGCGATCGCCCGTTTCATGCGGCTCGACGGGTACGAGGTGCTCTTCCTCACTGGCACCGACGAGCACGGCATTAAAATGTTGCAGACCGCGGCGAAGGAGAAGCTTACCCCACAGCAACTCGTCGAACGGAATGTTCCGCGCTTCAAGGCGATGGTGGAGCGATTCAATTGTTCGAACGACGAATTCATCCGCACCACCGAAGAGCGCCACCACCAGGCATCGATCGGCATCTGGCGGCGGATGGAAGCGGCGGGCGACATTTACCTCGGCAAGTATTCAGGCTGGTACTCGGTCCGCGATGAAGCGTATTACGATGAGGACGAGACTAGGCTCGACGAGCGAGGCGAACGCGTTGGGCCGCAAGGCACGCCGGTCGAATGGGTCGAGGAGGAGAGCTATTTCTTCAGGCTTTCCGCTTACCAGCAGAAGCTGCTTGATCTCTACGATCGGCATCCCGACTTTGTGCTGCCGAGGGAGCGGTTCAACGAGGTCATCGCCTTCGTCAAGGGCGGCCTGCGGGATCTGTCGATCTCGCGCACCACCTTCGACTGGGGCGTCAAGGTGCCGGGCAATACGAAGCACGTCATGTACGTGTGGGTCGACGCGCTGACGAACTACATCACCGCTATCGGCTACCCGGACGTGGACAGTCCGAAATTTCGCCGCTACTGGCCGGCGGACCTGCATGTGATCGGCAAGGACATCGTGCGCTTTCACGCGGTCTATTGGCCCGCGTTCCTGATCTCCGCGGGCATTGAAGTGCCACGCCGCATCTTCTCGCACGGATTTCTGTTCAACCGGGGAGAAAAAATGTCGAAGTCCGTCGGCAACGTGGTCGATCCGTTTGCGCTCGCGGACGTGTATGGTGTCGATCAGGTTCGCTACTTCTTCCTACGCGAAGTCCCCTTCGGGCAGGACGGCAATTACAGCCTCGAAGCAATTGCCAACCGGATCAATGCCGATCTGGCCAATGATCTCGGAAACCTGGCGCAGCGCTCTCTCACAATGATCGCGCGTCAACTTGGCGGCGTGTTGCCGAAACCGGGCGCGTTCTCCGGCGCCGACGCGGCGATGCTGGCCCTGGCCGATGGCATGATCAAACGCGCGCGCGAGGCGATGCAGACGCAGCAGTTGCATCAGGTGCTCAACGCAGTCTGGTCGGTGGTCGCCGAAGCCAACCGGTATTTCGCCGGCGAGGCCCCCTGGGCGCTGGCCAAGACGAATCCGACACGCCAAGGGACGGTGCTCTATGTGACTGCCGAGGTGATCCGCCAGATAGCGATCCTGGCCCAGCCGTTCGTGCCAAGTGCGGCCGCCAAACTGCTCGACCTGCTCGCGATCCCTGCCAGCGAGCGGGCCTTCCACGCGCTCGGCGGGGCGCGCCGCATCGCCGCCGGGACGGCGCTGCCGGCGCCGACCGCGGTCTTTCCGCGTTATGTGGATAGCGAAACTAGCGCACACAGCTGATGCTAATCGACAGCCACTGTCATCTCGACTTTCCCGATTTTGCCGGCGAGCTCGATGATGTCGTTGCGCGCGCGCGGGCGGCCGGTATTGCGCGCATCGTTACCATCTCGACACGCGTGAAGCGCCATGCCGAGGTGCTCGGCATCGCCGAGCGCTTCCCTGACGTGTATTGCTCGGTGGGTACCCATCCGCATTATGCGCACGAGGAACTCGACATCACGGTCGATGAGCTAATCGGCCGAACGAATCACCCCAAGGTGGTGGCAATCGGCGAGGCCGGGCTCGACTATCACTACGAACGCAGCCCGCGCGCGGCGCAGGAACAAGGCTTGCGCAACCATATAGCGGTGGCGCGCGCGACCGGCCTGCCCCTCGTCATCCACTCGCGCGAGGCGGACGAGGATATGGCGCGCATATTGGAGGAGGAAACGGGGAAGGGCGCTTTCCCCGCGGTGCTGCATTGCTTCACAGGCGGCCGCGATCTCGCGCGGCGGGCGATCGCTATTGGTCTCTTTGTATCTTTCACCGGGATCGTGACCTTCAAGAAATCGGATGAGCTTCGTGCCATTGCGCAAAGCCTTCCGGCGGAGCGCATCTTGCTCGAGACCGATGCGCCCTACCTGGCGCCCGGTCGCCATCGTGGAAAGCGCAATGAGCCGGCCTATATTGTTGAGACGGCGACGGTCGTGGCTGAGGCCCTCGGCATATCGCTGGACGCGATCGCTCAGCAGACGAGCGAGAACTTTTTTCGCCTGTTCCGAAAAGTCCCGCCGCAAACGGCCGGCGTGGACGAGCTCAAGCACCCCGCGCGAGCTTGAGCGCGTGCGGCATGACGACGAACTTCACGATTCTTGGCTCGGGCTCCTCGGGTGGCGTTCCGCGGCCCGCACTCGGCTGGGGCGCCTGCGATCCGAGCAATCCCAGGAACCGCCTCCGGCGCACGTCGCTCTTGGTTGAACGGCGCAATGGAGCTGGCGTCACCAGGGTCCTGATCGACACCTCGCCGGATTTGCGCGAGCAGCTTCTCGACGCGGACGTGAACTGGCTCGACGCGGTGCTCTTCACCCACGAACATGCCGATCACACCCATGGAATCGACGATCTGCGGGGGCTTTTTATCCACCGCCGTCGGCGGGTCGACGTCTATTTGGACGAGCCAACGTCGAAGGCGATGCGCGCCCGCTTCGGCTATTGCTTCGAGGCGCCTGCCGGAAGTGAATACCCGCCGATCGTGACCGAGCACCGGTTGCAGCCGGGCCTGTCCGTCACCGTCGACGGTGAGGGCGGCCCTATCACGGCGCTACCGGTCCTCCAGGAGCATGGCGATATTTTCTCCTTGGGCTTCCGCTTCGGGCGGCTTGCGTATTCCTGCGACCTCAGCGGGCTCCCGCAGGCTAGCGTCGCGGCGCTTGCCGGTGTCGAGGTCTGGATCGTGGATGCGCTGCGCTACCGGCCGCACCCGAGCCACTTCAGCGTCGACGATGCGCTCGCCTGGATCGCACGGATCAAACCCGGCCGCGCGATTCTGACCAATCTGCACGCCGATCTCGATTATGCCGAGCTGCGCAGTAAGCTGCCGCCCCATGTCGAGCCAGCCTTCGATGGGCTCAAGCTCTTTATGCCGGATGCCGCGCCCGCGTGAAGCGAATGCAGCTTCATGGGGCAAATTATCTTTCTTTTCAAACGGCTGCTGCCAAGTCTTCGAGCAGAGAAAATGTTCCATAATATCTCTTATGCGAATCGAGCTCGCGGCAGGCGAATAATCTGGCGCCGGCAACATCACGGATGGCTTGGCTGCCCACGGTTTAATATTCAAATCCCTCTCCGAACATGAAGTGAGAAGGCTCCACTGGCGACCGCGAGCTTCCTCGAGGTGTTCATCGATGAAGCGGAAAAGCGCTGCTGGTTCTTCTTCGAGGCGAGCCGCCAGGCCGAGCGGTCCGGTCACTAAGAGCCGAGGGCTCAATAGCGCATCAGCCGTCGCCCCGTTGGTCTCCAACAATGGACGAGGCAGACGGCGGACAGGCGGCGGCAAGCATTGTATGGTCTGCAGCGTTTGTCTTGCCCCGGCGATCTCCTCATGACTCCTTCGCGCGACATTACTCGGCTGCTCGAAATCATGGCGGCGCTGCGCACGCCCGACACGGGCTGCCCCTGGGACCTGGAGCAGACATTCGAGACTATCGCCCCCTATACCATCGAGGAGGCTTACGAAGTCGCCGACGCCATCGCGCGCGGTGACCTCGACGACCTGCGTGATGAACTCGGCGATCTCCTGCTGCAGGTCGTTTTCCATGCCCGGATGGCGCAGGAGCAAGGGGCCTTTGATTTTGCTGACGTGATCGAAAGCCTCACTGCAAAACTGGTCCGACGCCACCCGCACGTGTTCGACGAGACGCGCGGTCTCACACCGAAAGCAGTCGAAGGAATGTGGGAGCGCATCAAGCTGGCGGAACGGGCGCAGAAGGCTAAAAAATCAAGCGGCGAGCTTACCGCGACCGCGCTCGCCGGCATTCCAGCTGCGCTCCCTGCCCTCACCCGAGCGCTTAAATTGCAGGCTAAAGCCGGCAAGGTCGGCTTCGATTGGAACGATCCGCTCGCGGTACTGGCCAAGATCCGCGAGGAGGCAGACGAAATCGAGCGCGAGCTCGCCGCGGCCAATCGCGCGACCGCAGCCGCCGAGGTCGGCGACCTCCTGTTCGCGGTGGTCAATCTTGCCCGTCATCTCGACGTCGATCCCGAAGCGATGCTGCGTGTCACAAATCGTAAGTTCGAGCGCCGTTTTGCTATGATCGAACGGGCGCTTGCGGACCGCGGCAAGACCCCTCAGGCGGCAACGCTCGAGGAAATGGACGAGCTCTGGAACGAAGCCAAGGCTGCCGAAGGAGGGTCGCGCTCCAACGCCTCACGGTGACGATCTCTGATCATTGTTTGCGCCGCCTGTGCTCGCAATTGGCCGTGGTGATAACATTCCCGCCGAACTTTCGAGCAAATCGGAGCCAGCCAGCAACGATCCCTTGCATGCAAATGCTCTCACGCCTCCTCGCCGTGGCACTGGCCGCGGTGTTGGTTCTGCCGGCCGAGGCCGAGCAATGGCCGGCGCGCGGACTCAGAATTCTGACGGGTACACCGCCGGGCGGCAGCCCGGATTTCGTCAGCCGGCTGCTCGCGGAGAAACTCGGCGACCGGCTTGGCCAACCCGTATTGGTCGAACATTCGGCGAGTACCGGCATGGCCGCTTGGAACACCGTCGCCAAGTCGCAGCCCGATGGCTATCTGCTGACGATGTTGACCGGAGCCTTTTCCGCGCGCGCGGCGGTTGCCAAATCGTTGCCCTATGATCCCATCAGGGATTTCGCCTTCATCAGCTTGGTCTCCGGGTATCCCATGGTGGTCGCGACCGCGCCAAATTCTCCGATCAACTCTTTTGCTGATCTCATCGCCCGCGCAAAAGCCGCGCCGTTCAGCGTCACCTACGGCATGAACTTGCCCGGCAGCGTCCATCATTTGACCGGCGAATTGATCAATGTCGAAGCAGGCATCTCGCTGCGCGGTATTCCCTATCGCGGCAACACCCAGATTGTGCAGGATCTGTTGGGTGGGCGCCTGGGCGTCATGATCGAGACCGGCACGATCGCATTCGCGCAAATCAACGGCGGGACGCTGCGCGGCTTGGCGGTATCGTCCCGCAAGCGCTTCGCGCTGGAGTCAGATATCCCGGCAATCGCCGAGACGCTACCTGGGTTCGAGGTCATGTCTTGGCTCGGCCTTGCCGCGCCCGGCGGAACGCCGAGGATCATCGTCGACCGGCTGAATTGGGAAATCCACGAAATCCTCAAGCTGCCGGACATTCGCGACAAGCTCGCGATCGTCGGCAACATCCCCATGCCGTCCACGCCCGAGCAGATGCAGGACCATATCGAGCAAGACGCGGCGCGCTGGAGCCGCATCGTCGATCTCAAGGGCATCGAGAAATACTGAGCTTGTTTCCAGCCGCGCAGGCGCTCGTCAATGCAAGTGTTCGCCCGCCCGAGCGAACTTCGCCCGCGCTTTTTGTGCGTTGGCGGGATCGGCGCGAACCGTAATAGCGAGCGCGCCATCCTCGCGCAGCGCCTTGCTCATGACCTCAGTGTGCCGATGGAGCCAGCTCACACCCGCGCCGTCGGACGCATCGAGAAGGAATTCAAGGGTGATACGGTGTGCCGCGAGCCGCCGTTCGACCTCCGCCGCGAGGCGATTAAGCCCCTCCCCGCTTCGGGCCGAGACAAGTACCGGGCATCCCGCGGCCGGCTGGCGTTCGGCACGATTGCGCACCCGCACACGCGCTTCACCGTCGAGAAGGTCGATCTTGTTCCAAACCTCGAGCAGCCGTCCCTCACCTCGTCCAGCGATGCCCAGTTGGGACAAGACCTCCTCGACGTCGAGCGATTGTGCTTCGGTATCCTCGTGTGAGACGTCCCGCACGTGCAGGATCAGGTCTGCCTCGATGACTTCTTCGAGCGTGGCACGAAATGCTGCCACCAGCATGGTTGGTAAGTCCGAGATGAAGCCGACGGTATCGGACAAGATCGCGCGTAATCCCTGGGGCAGCTCGATTGCGCGCAATGTTGGGTCGAGCGTCGCGAACAGCATGTCGGCGGAGAGCACGCTGGCTTGGCTGAGACGATTGAACAGAGTCGATTTACCAGCGTTGGTGTAGCCCACGAGCGCCACGATCGGATACGGCACGCGCTTGCGGCTGTCGCGGTGGAGCTTGCGCGTGCGCTTGACCTTGCCGAGTTCCACCTCGATGCGCGCGATGCGCTCTTCGATCATGCGCCGATCGGCCTCGATCTGCGTCTCACCGGGCCCGCCGAGAAAGCCGAAGCCGCCGCGTTGGCGTTCGAGATGTGTCCAGGAGCGCACGAGCCGGCTCTTCTGGTAGGTCAGATGCGCGAGTTCGACCTGTAGCGCGCCTTCGCGGGTGCGGGCACGCCGGCCAAAGATTTCTAAGATCAATCCGGTGCGATCGAGCACCTTGGCACCCCAGACCTTTTCGAGATTGCGCTGCTGAACCGGCGAGAGCGCGCAATCCATGACCACGATCCCGGCATCATCGGCTTTGATGAGGCCGGCAATCTCTTCCACCTTGCCCTTGCCGATGAATGTCGCAGGGCGAATGCCGCCGAGCGGTACGACGCCCGAGGAGACCACGTTGAGGTCGATGGCACGAGTAAGCCCGATGGCTTCCTCAAGCTTCGCGTCGGGCGAGCGGCTTACAGCTTTGCCGCGCGCAACGGTCCCCGCCATTACCCGGGAACGCAGGTGCGGCTCGATGACGAGCGCGCGGCCGGTCTCCCGGCCTTCCGGCTGGCTCAGTCGGTCACTGCGGCTATCGAACCGACGCGGTTCCAATCAAACCTTTTCTGCGGCGGGCACCTCGTCGGCGCCCTCGAACAGCTGGATCGGATGCCCAGGCATGATGGTCGAGATAGCATGCTTGTAGACGAGTTGCGAATGCCCGTCGCGTCGCAACAGCACGCAGAAATTATCAAACCAGGTGACCACGCCCTGCAGCTTCACCCCGTTCACCAGGAAGATCGTGAGCGGGGTCTTGTTCTTCCGAACATGGTTGAGGAACGTATCTTGCAGATTTTGTGAGCGGTCTGCCGCCATTGTCGTTGTTCCATTTTATCGCTCGCGGGCCCCTTCCCCGAGACTTATTGCCAAGTCGCTGCGCCCATTTCGTACTCGTGCACGCTCAACAGGACCCGGACCCCGCCATTACAAGCCACGGCCGCGGACGGCGCAAGCACAAGTTGGGGGCACGAGGCGGGCGACGCGCCCATCAGGTCGACTCGGCATGGCGGTGAAATTCGGCGCGCAGCGCGGTTGCAATCAACCCGGGTGCCCCATTGCCGACCGGACGCTCGTCGATGCGAATAACCGGCATGACGATCTGGCTGGCGGAGGTCAGGAAGGCTTCGCGGGCGCCATAGGCTTCCTCCACGGTAAAGGGGCGTTCCTCGAGTTCCAGGCCCTGGGCTCTGATCACGTCGATCAGCACGGTTCGCGTGATGCCCCGCAGAATTCCCTGATCGGCCGGCCTTGTCACGACTTTCCCGTCCCGCGTGACGATCCATGCATTGCTCGACGACCCCTCCGTGACGTGGCCGTCACGATCGACGAACCACGCCTCTTTGGCTCCATGCTCGCGCGCCGTTTGTTTCGCCAGCACGTTGGGCAGCAACGAAACCGACTTGATGTCGACGCGCTGCCAACGATTATCGGGCACGGTGATGACGGCGATCCCTTCGGCGGCGATTCGTTCGTTCGCCACAACGTCGAGGCTGTGTGCGGTGACCACGACGCTGGGCCGGGTGCCCGCCGGCGGGAAACCGTGGTCGCGGCGCGCCACGCCGCGGGTCATCTGCAGATAGATGATGCCGTCGCGGACCCGGTTTCGTTGCATGCACTCGCGCATGACGATCCCGAGCGCAGCCTCCGACATCGGCATGTCTATGCGAAGCTCATTGAGCGAGCGTCTGAGCCGCGCCAAGTGGCGCCGCTGGTCGATCACGCGGCCACTCCTCACCTCGCAGACTTCATAGACGCCGTCGGAGAACTGGTAGCCGCGATCCTCGACATGAACGGCAGCCGCGTGGTGAGCGAGGTAGCGGCCGTTCACATAGGCAATGCGCGACATCAGCGGTCAGTCTATCCCAAGCGCCTTAAGCTTGCGGTGCAGCGCCGAACGCTCCATGCCGACGAACTCAGCGGTGCGGGAAATATTGCCGCCGAAGCGGCTGATCTGGGCCACCAAATATTCGCGCTCGAACACCTCGCGCGCGTCCCGCAAAGGCAATCCCATCAGGTGTTCACCGCCATCGCCGCCAGGCATGGAGGGAACCATGGAGCCGACGTCGGGCGGCAGCATGTCGGCGTTGATGACCGCCTCCGGATCGCCGCCGGCGAGGATCATCAGCCGCTCCACGTTGTTGCGCAGTTGGCGCACATTGCCGGGCCAGTCGTGTGACTGCAGCACGGCCATGGCGTCCTCGCCGATCAGCCGCTTGGGCAAGCCGGTCGCCTGGGAGATCTGATGCATGAAATATTCGATGAGGTTTGGAATATCCTCGCGGCGCTCGGCCAGCGGCGGCACGCGAATGGGCACCACCGAAAGGCGATGATACAGATCTTCGCGGAACTTGCCGGCGGCGATTTCAGCTTCGATGTTGCGGCCGGTCGACGAAATAATGCGCACATCGACCTGCACCTTCTGAGTGCCGCTGACGCGCTGGAACGTTTGCTCGACCAAGACCCGCAAGATCTTGTTCTGGGTCTCGCGCGGCATGTCGGCGATCTCATCAATGAACAGCGTGCCGCCATGTGCCTCCTCGAGAGCGCCGACCTTGCGTCCTCCCCCGTTCGTCGGCTGCTCGACGCCGAACAGCTCGACCTCCATCCGCTCCGGCATCATCGCCGCCGCATTGATCACAATGAAGGGGCCGTTGGCGCGGGCCGACTGGCCATGGATGGCGCGCGCCGTCAGCTCCTTGCCGGCGCCCGCCGGCCCGACGATCAGAATGCGACTGTTGGTGGGGGAAATTTTTTCGATGGTCTGGCGCAGCTGGTTCATGGATGACGACTTGCCGACCAGCGTCGACGGGGCTAATTGCTTGAGCGCCTTGACCTCGCGCTTGAGCCGCGACGTCTCGAGCGCGCGTTGAGTGACCAAGACCAGCCGGTCGGCCTTGAACGGCTTTTCGATGAAGTCGTAGGCGCCCTGCTTGATCGCCGCGACCGCGGTTTCGATGTTGCCGTGCCCCGAAATCATCACGATCGGCAATTCGGGATGCTGTGCTTTCATCGCGTCGAGCAGTTGCAGGCCGTCGAGCCGGCTGCCTTGCAGCCAAATATCAAGATAGATCAGATTGGGCCGGCGGCTTGCAACGTGGGCCAGCGCGTCGTCGCTGTCGCGCGCCGAGCGCGTGATATAGCCTTCGTCCTGCAGGATACCGGAGACCAGTTCCCGGATATCTGCTTCGTCGTCGACAATCAGGATGTCATCGGCCATGGCTTAACCGTTCGTCGCAAGTTGAGGGGTTTGAGGTTGAGGTGCGGCTGCGCTCTCGTTCGAGCCGGCGGTTTCCGCGGCAAAACGCAGCCGCATCCATGCTCCGCGCTGGCCGGGGATCTTATCGGCGGCATCGCCGAGCTCGATGCGTCCGCCGTGCTCTTCCAGAATCCGGCCCACGATCGCCAGACCGAGACCGGTGCCCTTCTCGCGTGTGGTCACATAGGGTTCGAGCAGGCGACTACGGTTCTCCTTCGGCAATCCGACTCCGTTGTCGATCACGTCGATAACGATGTCATTGCCTTCCCGGCCGGCCCAGACGCGGATTCGCCCGCGACCCAGCTCGCCCGGCGGCACCGCGGCGATCGCTTCGGTCGCGTTCTTGATGATGTTAGTGAGCGCCTGTGAAATGAGCCGGCGGTCGAACTTCGCCGGCATCGGCTCCTGCGCGATTTCGAGGTCGATGTCCATGTCGGCGTTGCCGACGCGCTGAAGGAAAATCACCTGCCGCACAGTGTCCGCCACGTCCTCGGCGGTCATCACCGGTTTGGGCATGCGGGCGAAGCGCGAGAACTCGTCGACCATGCGCTTGATGTCGTCGACTTGGCGGACGATGGTGTCGGTACATTGCTGGAACACACCGCCATCCTCCGTGATCACGCTGCCGTATTTGCGGCGCAAGCGCTCGGCGGAGAGCTGGATCGGGGTGAGCGGGTTCTTGATCTCATGCGCGATCCGGCGCGCCACGTCCGCCCAGGCCGAGGTACGTTGCGCGCTGACGAGCTCGGTGATGTCGTCAAGCGTCACCACATAGCCACCCTCGGCCGCACCCGATTGCTCGCTCGTCACCCGGACCGAGAGGTTGCGCTCGCGACCATTACGGTTGATGGCCACCTGCCCCTGAAGGAGGCGCTGGACCCCGGAGCGGGCCGCCGCAAGCATACCGGCAAGTTCGGGAACGACCTCGGCTAGGGGGTGGCCGAGCACGTCGGTCTCCATACGTCCGATCAGTCGCTCCGCGGATCGATTCAGGATGGTGATGCAGTTCTCGGCATCGATCCCGATCACGCCCGCGCTCGCGCCTGCCAAGACGGCTTCCATGAACCGGCGGCGGCTGTCGATCAGGTCGCGGGCACGCACGATGTCGTCGCGCTGCGTACGCAGCTCCTGGGTCATTTTGTTGAAGGTCTCGCCCAACTGGGCCAGATCGCCTTCGGAGCGTCGAGTCGGCACTTGAACGTAAAGGTTGCCGGTCGAGACGACCTGAGCCGCGCCGATCAGCCGCCGGATCGGAGCCACCAGGTAATTGGCGAAGTTCAGGCCGATCCAGACAGCGGATAGCAGGACGATGAGCGCAATCACCGTATACATCAGAGCAAACGCGATCTGGATGCCGACCCGGCGCGCGGAAAGATCGGCATATTGAGCGACGCTGGCCTGCGTCGCCCGTAACTGCGCGAGCACTCGCGGATCGAGCAGGCGAGCAATATAAAGATAGACATCGTTGTAACCGCGCAGCTTGATGATCGCGGCAACGTAGTTCTCATCCAGAAACATCGCCACTTGCGGCTCCGTGTCGTTGACGGCGGCCAATACCTCGGGCGATGGTTTGACGAAAGCGTCGCTGGTCCGTGCGTCGACTTGATCGACGATATTGAGGTCCTTGTCGAGCAGCATGACTGCCGGCAAACCGCGGATCGAGGCCTGAACTGCGAGAAACTGATGGAACTGCTCGCGCGACTGGTCGAACAGCGGCTTCGCGCGCGCGAGTTCAATGGCGATCGCGATGCTGTCGGCGCGCACGAACTGGACATGTTCGCGCACGTAGGCATCGGCGACGATCAGCGAGTTCTCGATGAGCGAGCGGGTTTGCTGAGAGAACAGGCGGTCGAGGCCGCGGTCGAGCGTCACACTCGCCACCACGGCGACCGCAACCGCAGGAACCGCGGCGATGATAGAGAACAAGGCGACGATGCGTACGTGCAGCCGCGCCGCGGCCCGCCCGCGCCGCCTCGCCTGCACGATGCCCCACACCTCGCGTCCTATGACGAGGACCAAAAGAAAGACCGTGACCGCGTTAGCGAGCAGAAGGGTGACGACGACCTCGTGCGTGGGTGCGATCGGCGTGAGGCCGGCCAGCACGACGAAGGTCACCAGCGCCGAGAGCAACGCAAGCGCGACGGCGGCGACGCCAAGTGCCCGCGGGATCGCTCCCGACGTTGGCGCAGCGGCAGCGCTCATCAGTTCGGTGGTGGCGGCTTGGCCGACGTTGGTCATCGACTCATTTCGTCCCAAACGGGAACCTGCAACAGGGCGTGAAAATACGCCCGTTTAGGTGCCCCCCAAGTGGTCGATGGTTTGTGGATTGATGCTTTTATACAACAATGTTGCCAAATTGCGACAATTCCGGGGCGCGTGCAAGCGCCCTGTGGCCGATCGGCACCACAGATGAGGATGCTCAGCCGTTGCTGCGGAAAACCTGGATCTCGAGATCGCGGATTTTCTTGCGTAGCGTGTTGCGGTTGACCCCGAGCAGGTCCGCCGCGCGGATCTGGTTGCCGCGCGTGGCGGCCAGCGTCACCGACAGGAGCGGATGCTCGATCTCTCGTAGTATGCGGTGATAGAGGCCCGGCGGCGGCAATGCGTCGCCAAAGCTCGCGAAATAGGAGGCCAAGTGGCGTTCGACGGCGTCTGAAAGCCCCTCCTCCGTGCGCGGGCCGTCGACGTCGGAAGCCATGGCGGGCTGCGACAGTTCCGCCTCGATCACGGCCGCCGCGATGGTTTCCTGCGGGTAGAGCGCGGCGAGGCGCCGCGCGAGATTTTCCAGCTCGCGGACATTACCGGGCCAGCGATGGCGCTTGAGCCGTTCAAGCGCAGCCTGATCGAGCTGTTTGGGCGGCAGCCCTTCACGCTCGACCTGGCCGAAGAAGTGCCGGATCAAATCGGGCACGTCCTCGCTACGTTCGCGCAGCGGCGGCAGGCGCAGCGGCACGACGTTGAGTCGGAAGAAGAGATCCTCGCGGAACAGCCCTTGCTGGATCAGAATCCGTAGGTCCTTGTTCGTGGCGGCGATGATCCGCACGTCGGCTTTGATCGGGGTGCGCCCCCCGACCGTGGTGTATTCGCCTTGCTGCAGCACCCGCAGAAGTCGCGTCTGCGCTTCCATCGGCATGTCCCCGATTTCATCGAGGAACAGGGTGCCTCCCTCGGCTTGCTCAAAGCGACCGGAGCTGCGCGTATTGGCTCCCGTGAATGCGCCCTTCTCGTGCCCGAACAACTCGGACTCGATGAGATCGCGCGGGATCGCCGCCATGTTGATGGCTACGAACGGGCCGGTGCGGCGCTTACCGTAGTCATGCAGCGCACGGGCGACGAGCTCCTTGCCCGTGCCCGACTCTCCCGAGATCATCACGGTGAGATCGGTCTGCATCAGCCGAGCGAGCACGCGATAGATTTCCTGCATCGCCGGCGAGCGGCCGACCAGGGGAATGGAATCGACGTCATCCGGCTTCGCGATCGGCCGTGTCCGTTCTTTCGGCTCGGCCAACGCCCGGCCGACGATCCCGATGAGCTCCTTGAGATCGAACGGCTTCGGCAAGTATTCGTAGGCGCCACGCTCGGAGGCGCGCACGGCGGTCATGAACGTGTTCTGCGCGCTCATGATGATGACGGGAAGCTCCGGCCGCAGCTTCTTGATGCGCGGCAGGAGGTCGAAGGCGTTCTCGTCCGGCATCACCACGTCGGTGATGACGAGGTCGCCGTCGCCCTCCGCGACCCAGCGCCACAGCGTCGCGGCGTTGCCGGTGGTGCGGACGTCGTAGCCG
>DATNNX010000257.1:0-2149 GCA_035601615.1 Xanthobacteraceae bacterium | reverse complement strand
CATCGGCCGCCGCGACGCCGACGGCTATTTCTGGGTGCACGACCGCAAGAAGAACCTGATCATTTCTGGCGGTGAAAATATCTATCCTGCCGAGGTCGAACGCGTGCTGCTGGAGCACCCCGAGGTGGTTGAATGCGGCGTGATCGGCCGGCCCGATCCGAAATGGGACGAGGTGCCGGTCGCCTATGTTATCAGGCGGGCGGGCTGTTCGGCCGAGGCGGAGGATTTGAAGCTCCATGTGCTGAAGCAGCTTGCCCGCTTCAAGGTGCCGCGCGATATCATTTTTGTCGACGACCTGCCGCGTACGGCGTTAGGCAAGGTGCAGCATTTCATGCTGAGGCAGCTCTACGAGCGCGCGCCCGTGCAAGGAGACGCGCTTTGAAGATCGCGGTGCTCGGCGGCGGCAACGGCTCCTTCGCGGCCGCGGGCGATTTTGCGCTGCAAGGCCATGAGGTCCGGCTGTGGCGGCGAGACGCCGCACAGGTAGAAACGCATCGCGCTGCGGACTCGCGCATCATCGTCAAGGACTCAAAAGGCCGCCACCATGTGCAACTGACGCTAGTGACCAGCCGCATCGCCGAAGCCGTCCGCGATACCGAGCTGATCCTGTGCCCTACCCCGGCCTTCGCGCAGCAGGATATCGCGACGCTGCTCGCGCCACATCTCAGCGATGGGCAGGTGGTGTTCCTGCCGCCGGCAACCTTCGGCTCGATAATCTTCGCGAGAGCCGTCCGCGACGCCGGCAACCGCGCTGCGGTGAGCTTTGCAGAGACCGGCACGCTGCCGTGGCTGGCACGCAAGCACGGCCCGTTCGAAGTCGCCGTCACCATCCGCGCCAAACGGCTGCCGGTCGGCGTATTTCCGTTGAAGGCTTCCGATCATGCGCTCGACGTGATCGGGCGGGCATTTCCCGGCGTGATAGAGCCCTGCGGCGACGCGCTGTCGGCCGCGCTGATGAATGCCGGCCCGATCATCCATCCGCCGCTGATCGTGATGAATGCCGGCGCCATCGAGCATTTCGAGCGTTGGGACATTCACAAGGAGGGCACGCAAACCTCGATCCGACGGGTCACCGACGCACTCGATGCCGAACGCATCGCGGTACGCGAAGGCTTTGGCTATGGCACCCCGCACTTTCCGCTGGCGCATCATTACGCGACCGAGGGCGAGCAATGGATGTATGGCCGTGGCTCGCACGACCGTCTGACCGAATCCGGCGACTGGCGCGAGCGGATTGTGCTCGCAGAGCATCGTTATATGCGGGAAGATTTACGCCTCGGTCTGTCGTTTCTGGTCTCGGCTGCTGAGCTGGTCGGGGTTGCAACGCCGCTGGCGAAAGCGTTTCTGGCTATCGGTGGGGCGATCTGCGGCGAGGATTTCATGAATCAGGGACGCACTCTCGCAAGTCTCGGTCTTGGCGATCTCGACCGTGAGCGACTGCAGACTTTGTTGCGCGAAGGCTTTCGCCAATGATTACTCGTTCCACGATTGCCTGTCTCGGCGCCGGCCGCATGGGCCGCGGCATTGCGGTCGCATTCGCCTATGCCGGCCACGCCGTCACCCTGATCGATGTCAAGGCGCGCTCGACGGACCAGTTCGCGACGCTCGAGGCTGAGGCGCTCGGCGAAATCAAGAAGACGATGGCAAGCCTGGCGCGGTTTGGATTGCTGGCGGAAAAGGATGCCGACGCGGTGGTCGCGCGCGTCTGCGTGATGCCCACGCAAAATATGGCTGCCGCACTCGGCGGCGCTGGCATCGTGTTCGAAGGCGTGCCGGAGGTGGTCGACCTCAAGCGCGAGGTGCTGGCGGCCGCCTCGAAATGCGTCGGGCCTGAAATCATCATCGCCTCGACGACGTCGACGATTCTGGTCGACGACCTCTCCGGCGCGGTCGAGCACCGTGAGCGCTTTCTCAACGTGCACTGGCTTAACCCCGCCTATCTGATCCCGCTGGTCGAGATTTCGCCAGGGGCTGCCACGGATCCGACCGTCATCGCGCGAGTCAAGATCTTGCTCGAGAGCATCGGCAAGGTGCCGGTGGTGTGTGCGGCCACGCCGGGCTTCATCGTACCGCGCATCCAGGCGCTCGCCATGAACGAGGCGGCGCGGATGGTGGAGGAAGGAGTGGCCAGCGCCGAAGACATCGACAA
>DATNNX010000256.1:0-8175 GCA_035601615.1 Xanthobacteraceae bacterium | reverse complement strand
CCTACTGCCGCGCGGATTAAAGCCCCATGCCCGACGCGCTCGAACTGCTCAAAACCCGCCGCTCCATCAAACCGGTCGAGCTTGCCGGGCCGGCTCCCTCCGCGGCGGAGCTCGAGACATTGCTCACGATCGCGTCCCGTGTTCCCGACCACGGCAAGCTCGTGCCCTGGCGGTTCATTATATTCGAGGGCGCCGCCAGACTAGCTGCCGGCGATGCCATCGCCGCCGCGTTCTGCGCCAGACACCCGCAGGCGAAGCCGGAGCACATTGAAGCCGAACGCGCGCGTTTGGCGCGCGCCCCACTTGTGATCGCGGTAGTGAGTCGTGCCGCCCCACATGTGAAGATTCCCGAGTGGGAACAGGTGCTCTCGGCGGGCGCCGCCGCCATGAGCCTCGTGCTCGCCGCCCACGCCCTTGGCTATGCTGCGAGTTGGATCACGGAATGGTACGCCTATGACCGAGGCGTGCTCGCTGCGCTCGGCCTCAACGATAACGAGCGCATCGCCGGATTCGTGCATATCGGCCGGCCGAGCACCCCGCCTGAGGACAGGCCGCGCCCGCCGCTCGATGCGATCGCCACTCGCTTCGGAAGCGGCTAGCTGCCGATTTGCCGCCCTGTCGGCAACGAAGTTGCGGTGAATTTATCCGTCGGGGCGCGCCCGCACAGGCCCAGCCCGGCTCAAATTTTGCGCTGCATTAATTCCGTATAAACTGCCTAACCGCTGACAATTTCTTACTTTTTCGCAAGGAACTTTCACGTCAACTTCAAAATATTGTGCATTGCACATGGAGGGCGGGGTTACAAATATCGCCCGCGCAAGGCGATCAATCAAATGACCCGGTAGGAGAAAACCATGAAGATGCTAGTTGCTACCGTCATCCTCGCGATGGCTGCCGCTTCGCCCGCTCTGGCGCAACGCGCCCAATCGGCGCCGCAGCAGGGCTATCAGTCCCAGCAAAACGGCTATTACAACGGCTACCCTCTGCAGGAGTGGTACCGAACCGACGAGTGGTAAGCTTCGCTGCGGATTAGAAATGCGAAGGGGCGGACGACTGTCCGCCCCTTTTGCAGTTTACGGCACCGCCCTGCACGGCTCATGCCGTCATGGCAACACATCGAGCTGAGCAGACAAGAGCTGGCGGAGACGGAGGGATTCGAACCCTCGATACGGCTTTAGACCGTATAACGGTTTAGCAAACCGCCGCCTTCAGCCACTCGGCCACGTCTCCAATATGAATTTGCCTATCGGCCACCTCGGGACCGGTCAAGGACTTGGTGGCAGTGCCGGGCCAAAATCGGCTCGAACACGAGCTTCAATCATGGGTGCTCGCAGCCGGAATTAGCGCCCGCGCTGATTGAACAGAACCGCGCGTACTTTTGGATCTGTCATGTCGACGTGAAACGCCGCTTCGACCTTCACGGACAGGCCCCGCTTGACCGCGGGACGCGCCAGTACGGTTTTGAGCCAGCGCCTGACGTTTGGAAACCGGCTCAGGTCGTGGCCGTGACGCTCCGCCCGGCTCGCCCAACCGATGCAAGCGATATCGGCGATGGAATACTTGCGAGCGAGGAACTCGCGGTCCTCGAGCCGCCTGTCCATGACGCCGTAAAGCCGGCTCATCTCGTTGCTGAAGCGTTCGATGGCGTAAGCCAGTTTTTCCGGCGCATAATGCCAGAAGTGATTGGCCTCGCCTGCCTTGGGGCCGAGATTGGCCATCTGCCAGAACAGCCACTGGTCGACTTCGACGCGACTGCGCTCGTCCTGGGGATAGAATTTTCCGGTCTTGCGGCCGAGATACTGCAGGATGGCGCCGGACTCGAAGATCGAGATCGGCTTGCCGCCTGGGCCGTCGTGGTCAACGATCGCCGGCATGCGGTTGTTGGGAGAGATTGCCAGGAATTGCGGCTTGAACTGATCGCCCTTGGAGATGTCGACCGGGATCATCGTATAAGCAAGCGCGCACTCCTCGAGCATGATCGTGATTTTCCAGCCGTTTGGCGTCGGCCAGTAATAGAGATCAATCGGCTTCTTGCCGCCCCCGCCTCGGGTTGAGGATGTTTGCGCTGTTCGCGCAAGCCTGTTGCGGCTCGATTTCGCAGCGGTGCGGGCCATGCGGCTCTCTCAGGCGAGGATGCCCCCGCCGTTTACGTCCGCCGCCGCAAAACCGCAATCAGTCCAGCCTCATGCGAGCAAAGCCGCATCGGCCGCTCCGCTCGAACATATCGAGGGCGTCGGCGAGAGCCGGGGCTGCGAGGTCCAGCAGCAGAGTTCTGCTCCTGGCGAGGTGGGGAGATCTTCCCTCACCTCTTCTTCACCGTCGCCGATAAGCGGAAGCGATGAAGCTCGAGCCCCTGTCTCGCCGACGCCCTCGGGCGTCGACTGGGCCGGCAACGTCGAAATGCGATGCGCTCACCGCTCTTCGACTCGCGCCGGCCCGTTTGACGCAGTCATCGACGTCGTTCGAAGTCGAAGACTGATGCGCGGCGCGCGCTTACTTCTTCTTCCGGCGCTTGGTCTTCTTTGCGCCCTTCTTCGCTGCCTTCGCCGTCTTCCTTCGTTTCTTCGCCATGCTGCCCTCCTAGCCTGAGTGAGTGGCGATGTCGTCCAGTGCCCGCGGGGATCGCGAACACTGCATTGGGATTACTACAGCGCGATAAAAAAACCAGTGTTTTTGCGTGATGCAGCGCGCCCGAGCGCGCATCCACGCTCGATCGTGGCTGTTGCCGAGCGCAGACAGCGCGTATCACTCGCGCACCGCGCAACCGCGCAGCGGCGCGCATCATATTTTTTCGATTGCTTGAAAATACCGATGGCACAAGGGTTTCCGCGGTGCGGTGATTTTCGCGCGATTGCATCGAATGCAGCAAACACGGAGCACGCGTGCGCCGAGCAACGCCTCGCAACCCCGCGTTAAGCATACCGAACAACTTGTGCAAAAAATCTTTCGTCAAGCCGCCTGAAAACCAGCTTCCGAGCGCCCGATCCAGGGCGAATCGAGCGAATCGGCAGGCAAAGTGATTCGCTCAAACCGGCAAAGCGCGGACACCGAGTAGACGGATGCATGGCGAAATGCATTGTCGCGCTCTCGCCGGATGTCGATGCGGTCGACGTCGCGCTTCAGAGTCCGAGCTTGCTTTTGAGCAACTCGTTCACCGCCTTCGGATTGGCCTTGCCGCCGGACGCCTTCATCACCTGACCGACGAACCAACCGATCAGGGCGGGCTTCGCTTTTGCTTGCTGCACCTTGTCCGGGTTCTTGGCGATGATGTCGTCAATGACCGGTTCGATCGCGGCGAGATCGGTCACTTGTGTCATGCCGCGCGCCTCCACGATGGCCCGCGGGTCGCCGCCCTCGCGCCAACAGATCTCGAATAAATCCTTGGCGATCTTGCCGGAAATGGTGCCGGCCGAGATCAGGTCGAGGATCGCACCGAGCTGCGAGGCTGACACTGGCGAGGCGGCGATGTCCTTGCCCTCTTCGTTGAGCCGACCCGCGAGCTCGTTGATCACCCAGTTGGCGGCGGCCTTCGCGTCGCGGTCCTTCGCAACCCCTTCGAAGAAATCGGCGGTCTCCCGCTCCGCAACGAGAACGCCTGCATCGTACCCGGAGAGGCCGTAATCGCGCATGAAACGCGCCTGTTTCTCGTCCGGCAATTCCGGAAGATGCGCCTTTTGATCCTCGACATAGTCGGCCGTCAATTCGAGCGGCAAAAGATCGGGATCGGGGAAATAACGGTAATCATGCGCCTCCTCTTTGTTGCGCATGGAGCGGGTTTCGCCTTTGGCCGGATCGAACAACCGCGTCTCCTGCTCGATCTCGCCGCCATCCTCGAGAATGTCGATCTGACGCCGGGCCTCGTACTCGATCGCTTGCCCGATGAAGCGGATCGAGTTGAGGTTCTTGATCTCGCAGCGGGTGGCGAGGGGCGCACCGGGCTTGCGCACCGACACATTGACGTCGGCGCGCAGATTGCCCTTCTCCATGTCGCCGTCGCAGGTGCCGAGGTAGCGCAGAATGGCACGCAGCTTCGCCACGTACGCCTTGGCATCCTCGGAGGAGCGCATATCCGGCTTCGATACGATTTCCATCAGCGCCACGCCCGCCCGGTTGAGGTCGACGAGCGACATGCTGGAGTGACGGTCATGCAGCGACTTGCCGGCGTCCTGCTCGAGATGCAGCCGCTCGATGCCGACCCTCACAGTCTCACCGTCCGACAAATCGACGACCACCTCGCCTTCCCCGACGAGGGGCGATTTGTACTGGCTGATCTGATAGCCCTGCGGGAGGTCGGGATAAAAATAGTTCTTGCGGTCGAACACCGACTTCAAGTTGATCCGCGCCTTGAGCCCGAGGCCGGTGCGCACCGCCTGCTTGATGCACTCCTCATTGATGACCGGCAGCATGCCGGGCATGCCCGCATCGACGAGCGAGACGTGCGAATTGGGCTCACCACCGAACGCCGTCGAGGCGCCGGAAAAGAGTTTCGATTGTGAGGTCACCTGGGCATGGACCTCCATGCCGATCACGACCTCCCAATCGCCAGTCCTGCCTTTGATGAATTTGGATTTCATCGGCGGACCGTCAACACATGTCACCACACCGTTATACCCACGCCTGTTAGCGGGCATGCGGTCTGTTAAACGCTTCGGCGCCGCGCCACAAGGCTGCCGCAATTCCGCGGCGCGCGCGCGCCGGAACCTCCAACCCGGCACAGGCGTTGGGTTTTGCGTGCGAATGATCGGAGTCGGCGATGAACGACAATAGGACCCCGACCGGGACGCTCGGCGCCATCCTGGGGGCGCTGATTGCTGTCGCACTCGCGATATTCCTGCTCAGCGGCGGCGAGCACGTTGGCAAAAAGACCGTCAACAGCGATGCCGATCTACCGCCGATCGCGGAGGGGAAGGGCAAATAATAGAGCTCGCAACCATGCGCAGGCGTGACGTGCGGACGATTGTCCGGCCCGGCCGGCGGCTGTAGCCTCTCCTGAACAAGTCGAGACGCGCGGAGTAAGCGCGCGCCGCTTCGCTCCGGATAACGGACGCGAAGGGGAGGAGGTTACGCCATGCTCACGCGCCGCCGTTTTGCCGGGCTAGTTGCCGCGTCTGCACTGACCTCGCTCGCGTCCTCGGGCCTGGCGCAAGCATGGCCCACGCGTCACGTGCGCCTCATCGTTCCGTTCGTACCCGGCGGCGCTGCCGACGTGATCGCCCGCGTGATGGCCAACCGACTCGCCGAGGCGTGGGGGCAACAGGTGGTGGTGGAGAACCGCGGCGGCGCCGGCTCTAATATCGGCGCTCAGGCCGCGGCCCAGTCCGATCCCGACGGCTACACGCTTTACATCACGTCGGTGCCCCACGCGACCAATCGCTTTCTCTACGCATCCCTCAACTACGATCCAGTCGCGGACTTCGCGCCGATCACACTGATCTGCACGCAGTCGAATATCATGGTGGTTCCAAATTCCTCGCCTGCGAAATCGGTGCTCGAGTTCATCGCGCACGCCAAAGCCAATGCGGGAAAGACCAGCTACGGTTCCGGCGGGATCGGCACCTCCGTGCACCTCTCCGGCGAGCTGTTCAAGCGCATGGCCGGCATCGAGATGACGCATGTGCCCTATCGTGGCGCGGCGCCGGCCTTGCAGGACGTCATCGCCGGTCGGCTTGACGTCATCTTCGACAACATCACAGCGGGCTTGCCGCAGGTGAAGAATGGCGCGGCGCGCGGATTGGCGGTCACCGCGGCAAGTCGCGTGCCGGTCGCGGCGCAGCTGCCGACCATCGCGGAAGCCGGCGTGTCGGGCTTTGACGTCTCCACGTGGTTTGCCTTGTTCGCGCCGGCCAAGACGCCGCGTGACATCATCGGCCGGATCAACGCCGACGCGGCCGCAGCGCTCACCCATCCGATGGTGAAGGCGCGGCTCGAGCAGTTCGGCGCGACGCTGGTCGGCTCGAGCCCGGCGGAGCTTGCCGCATTTCTCAAGGCGGAAATGGACAAATGGGGCCCGCTCATTCGCGAAGCGAAAATCAAGGTCGACGAGTGACATGGAGGCGCAAACCGCAACGGATCGACCGGCGCGCCCTTCTCGTGCTGGCGGGCTCGGGTGTGCTC
Organism: Xanthobacteraceae bacterium; assembly: GCA_035601615.1. GTDB lineage: Bacteria > Pseudomonadota > Alphaproteobacteria > Rhizobiales > Xanthobacteraceae > VAZQ01. The sequence goes on along the minus strand of DATNNX010000256.1, from coordinate 2,061 downwards.
GCGCCAGTCCTGAGCCGCCGAACCGCCGGGGCAGAGACGGCGCAAGGCTGGCCGAGCCGCTTCGTTAGACTCGTCGTGCCTTTCCCACCGGGCGGCGGAACCGACAACATCGCACGCGTCGTCGCCGGCAAGCTGTCCGACATCTGGGGCCAGCAGGTGGTCGTCGAGAACCGCGGTGGCGGCGCCACGAACATCGGAACTGAGAGCGTCGTGCGTGCCGATCCCGACGGCTACACCATGTTGCTGCAATCGATGCCGCTCGCGGTGAACCGATTCCTGTTTCCCTCGCTCAGTTACGATGCGATCAGCGATCTCGCGCCGGTGTCGCTCCTTTGCGAATATGCCAACATCATGGCGGTGCCGATGACATCGCCCGCCCACTCGGTCGCGGATTTCATCGCCTATGCCAAAACCAACAAAGGGAAGGTCACCTTCGCGTCCTCCGGTCATGGGACGTCGGTGCATCTCTCCGGCGAGCTGTTCAAGCGCATGGCCGGCATCGAGATGTTGCACGTTCCCTATCGCGGGGCAGGGCCTGCGCTCAACGACCTTCTGCCCGGACGTGTCGACGTGATGTTCAACAATATCGGCGCCGTGCTGCCTCTCATTCAGGGCGGCAAGCTGCGGGGCCTTGCGGTGACCACTGCCAAGCGCGCGCCGTCAATTCCGGAGCTGCCGCCGATTGCGCAGGCTGGCGTTCCGGGCTTCGACGTATCGTCATGGTATGCGTTCTTTGCGCCGGCCAAGACGGCGCCGGAGATCATTCACAAAATGCACGCTGACACGGTGACCGCGCTGGCCGATCCGCCGACCAAGCAGCGGCTCGAGCAACTCGGGGTGGTGGTGGTGGGCTCGACACCGGCCGGACTTGCGGCCTTCCTCAAGGCGGAGATGGAAAAGTGGGCGCCGGTCATCAAGGAAGCCGGGATCACCGTCCGCGACTGACCGCCCGCTCCCCCCGGTAGCGGCTGGCGCGCAGCTTGATCAATTTCAATCACCTTAAAGCGGGCTGAACCCCTACGCTTCAACTCTGCGCCTGTAGCAGATTTTCAGCGATCGCGTCCCACTCGGCGGCAAACGGCTTGCTCGACACCGGGCGTTGCGCGCGTCGGTACCAGTACCGAGCATTGTCCAGATCGCCCTCCACGCGATGCAAATAGGCGTGTACCCAGGCGCTCTCCTTGCCACCCTCGTCCATGACGATGTTGTGCGCCCTCTCCCAATTGTCCTTGCCGGCCCACCACAACGCCACCAGCGCCGGCCTGAGGCCGGCGGGCGGCTTGGTGCGTTCTAGCGACTCTTGGAACTGGAAGAAGTTCATCGCGCGAATGCGGTAGATTGGCCTTGCCGAAAATCGTTCAACACCGGTCCCGATCCGGTACATAAACGCATATTGTTGAGATACTACCACCACCGCTCCGGTGAAAATCGCCCGGCCGCTTGCTCGATAACGTTTGCCAGCGAGAACAGCGTCCCCTCCCCGAACGGGCGACCGATGAGCTGAAGCCCGAGCGGCAAGCCGTCGGCCGATAGGCCGCCCGGAACGGAAATTCCAGGCAAGCCCGCCAGGTTGACCGGTACCGTGAACACGTCGTTGAGATACATCTCAACCGGATCGCGCCCGCCCTTCTCGCCGACGGCGAAGGCAGCCGACGGCGTGGCCGGCGCCAGCATGGCATCAACGCCTGCGGCAAAGACCTGCTCGAAATCGCGCTTGATCAGCGTGCGGACCTTTTGCGCGCGCAAGTAATAGGCGTCGTAATAGCCGGCCGAGAGTACGTAGGTGCCGATCATGATGCGGCGGCGCACCTCCTTGCCGAAGCCGGCCGCACGCGTGTTCTGGTACATGTGGGCGACATCGCGGCCCGGTACGCGCAGGCCGTAGCGCACGCCGTCGTAGCGAGCGAGATTGGAGGATGCCTCCGCCGGCGCCACGATGTAGTAGGCCGGCAACGCATATTTGGTGTGCGGCAGCGAGACCGTGACGATCTCGGCGCCGGCGGCGGCGAGCCACTGCGCGCCGAGTTCCCATAGCCTCTCGATCTCGGCCGCCATGCCCTC
>DATNNX010000255.1:0-2117 GCA_035601615.1 Xanthobacteraceae bacterium | reverse complement strand
CGCTCTTGCGCAGCTGCTCGGCTTTGTAGGCGTAGGCCGAGAGCGCGAGCGGAACCTCTCCGCTGACGACGAGGTTAGCGAGCAGGGTGTGGCCCTTGCGCACGGAAATGCCGTTCGCAGCGACGATCTCGCGAAAGAGTTTTAGGCCCTTCTCCTCACCCAAGGCGCTCACTACACCGCCGAACCAGTCGCTGTCTTCGGCCTCGAGGCCGAGCTTGCCCTTCCAGCGGCGATCGAGAAGATTGTCGTAGCTGTTCGGCAGCTCGCCCTTCCTGATCAGCCCGGTGTTATAGGCGGCAACGAAAATGTTGAGGCGCGTGCCGATCCATTCGCCATGAGGCAGGATGGCCGTCGGAAGCAGCTCGGATAGCGCGGGCGTCTTGATCGCCTGGAACAGGCGTTCGCGGTGCATCGACTCCATGGCAATCGCGCCGGTTTCGAGCACGTCCGCGTCGTATCGGCCGCCGCGTGCCTCGATCACCGCGCGTTGCACGACATTCTCCGAGCTGCCGCGCCACACGCGCACCTTGACGGCGTACTTCTTCTCGAATGCGCCGGTGAGCGCCGCCAAGTCCTCGGGTGCCGCCGAGCTATAAAGCGAGACAGAGCCCTCCTTTTTCGCCCCGCCGAGTAGCTTCTCTATGCGGTCCGCGCCGGCATAAGACGCCAGATCCTCTATGGTTTCCTTGGCGTCCTGCGCGGCCGCTCCCTGGCTCAGGGCCCACGCGGCAAGAAGTGCGAGCACGACAGCGAGCAAAGCTGCGAGCAAGGGCGCGAGCACCTGCATCAGCCCCATGGGCTTTAATCTCGGGGTGCTCACGGCAGCGCTCCGGTCATCTGTATGCCCGTTCGCGAATTTAGTAGTGAAGCCCGACGCTTCACAGACTGCAAGGCGGGGCGGTGACCGCTGCCTATGGAGTATCAGCCTTTTTGTTAGCTGCCCAAGGCGACTAGCAATGGTAACATCACCGAAAAATCCAGGGAGGAATGCATGAACAGGAGCGCCCGCCGACTGTTCTTTGCCGCGGGGCTTGCGCTTGCGGGCTTTGGCCTAGCCCACAAGGCGGCGGCCCAATCGGCCAGCGAGTATCCTGCACACGCGGTCAAGGTGATCGTGCCGTTTTCACCGGCCGGGCCGACCGACATCATTGCGCGTATGATCGCGCAGAAACTCTCGGAGAGCCTGGGCAAGCAGTTCTACGTCGAGAACATCGCGCATGCCGGCGGCAACACGGGAATGGGAATCGCGGCGAAGGCGGCGCCGGACGGCTACACCATCCTCGTCCACGGCAGCAATTTCATCGTCAATCCGAGCCTCTATGCGACGATCCCATTCGATCCATATCGGGATTTCGCGCCGGTGACCTTGGCCGGCACGATGCCGAACGTCATCGTGGTCCATCCGTCCGTGCCCGCCCGCAGCGTGAACGAGCTCATTGCGCTCGTGAAGGCAAATCCCGGCAAATACAACTATGCCCATCCCAGCACCGGCACCACGCCGCATCTCGCGGGTGAACTGTTCAAGCTCACATTTGGGCTCGATCTCGTGACAGTGCCATTCAACGGCGCGGGGCCGGCGGTGCAGTCTGTCGTCGCCGGCCACACGCCGATCGGCTTTCTCGCGCTCCCGCCGGTCGCGGGGCAGATCAAGGCGGGCAACCTGCGCGCGCTCGCAGTGCTGGCCAAGACCCGCGCGGCCACAATTCCCGACGTGCCGACGGCGGAGGAATCCGGAATTTTGGGCCAAGAGTCCGATGCGCTCACGGGCGTGGTCGTGCCGGCCGGCACGCCAAGAGAAATCATCGATCTCCTCTTTCGCGAGATCGCCAAGGCGTTCGCGCAACCCGACCTCAAGGAGCGCTTCGCAACACTGGGCTTCCAGCCGCTCGTCAACACGCCCGAGGACTATGCCGCGTATATCAGGGCGGAGATCCCGAAATGGGGCAAGGTCATCAAGACCGCGAGCATTCGGATTGACTGAGCGGCAGCAGTGAGCTTCGGCGGAATGGTACTGTGCATTAGGTATGGGAGAGACGTCATGAGCTGGTGTAAGCGATTGCCGGCTGCTTTCGCAGGCGTCATGGCGTTCGCGCTCGCGGGCGCCGCCGCTGCCAACG
>DATNNX010000254.1:0-11554 GCA_035601615.1 Xanthobacteraceae bacterium | reverse complement strand
AGGTCGAGGCCGGTGACCATTTCGGTGACCGGATGCTCGACCTGCAGCCGCGTATTCATTTCGATGAAATAGAAACCGGATGAATCCGTGATGAACTCGACCGTACCGGCCCCAATATACCCCGCGGCCTGCGCGGCGGAGCGTGCCGCCGCCGACATCGCCGCGCGCCGTTCGGCGGTGGTGCTGATAGAGAGCGCTTCCTCCACCACCTTCTGGTGCCGACGCTGGAGCGTGCATTCGCGCTCGAACAGCGACACCATGTTGCCGTCGTTGTCGCCGAACACCTGCACTTCGATGTGCCTCGGTTTGGCAACGTATTTCTCGATCAGGATTTGGTCGTTGCCGAATGAGGACGCCGCTTCGCGCTTTGCCGCCGCGATCGCCTCCATGAGTTCGTCGGCACTCCCAACGAAGCGCATGCCTCTGCCGCCGCCGCCGGCCGACGCCTTGACCAGAAGGGGATATCCAATCCGGTCGGCGGCGCTCTGCAGCATCGCGATGCTTTGATCTTCGCCGTGATAACCGGGGACGACCGGGACGCCTGAGGATTCCATCAGCCCCTTGGCCGCCGATTTGGAGCCCATCAGGCGAATGGTCGCGGCCGAGGGACCGACGAAAACCAGGCCGGCATCGGCGCAGGCCTGCGCGAAGTCGGCATTCTCCGACAGAAAGCCATAGCCGGGATGGATCGCCTCGGCGCCGGCCGCCTGCGCCGCCTCGATGATCGCAGCAATATGGAGGTAGCTGTCCTTCGCCGGTGCTGGGCCGATCAGCACCGCCTCGTCGGCAAGTGAAACGTGCATCGCGCCACGATCGGCGTCGGAATAGATCGCTACCGTGCGCAAACCCAAGCGCTTGGCCGTGCGGATGATCCGGCACGCGATCTCGCCACGATTGGCGATCAAGACTTTGTGGAAAGGCCGGGCGAGCGACACCATCACATCCTGAAGATGCCAAACCGCGTGCGCTCGCTCGGCGGCGCGTTGAGGCCGGCGGCGAGCGCAAGGCCCAGCACGGTGCGCGTGTCGGCCGGATCGATGATGCCATCATCCCAGATGCGGGCCGTCGCGTAATAGGGATGGCCCTGCCGCTCGTACTGCTCGCGGATCGGCGCCTTGAACGCTTCGTCATCCGTCGCGCTCCAGACGCCGCCCTTCGCCTCGGTTGCCTCCTGTCGCAGCAGTCCGAGCACGCTCGCCGCCTGCTCGCCACCCATGACGGAGATGCGCGCGTTCGGCCACATCCACAAAAACCGCGGCCCGTAGGCACGCCCGCACATGCCGTAATTGCCGGCGCCATAACTGCCGCCGATGATGACCGTATATTTCGGCACGTTGGTGGTGGCGACCGCCGTCACCATCTTGGCGCCGTCCTTGGCGATGCCGCCCGCCTCGTATTTTCGCCCGACCATGAACCCGGTGATGTTCTGCAGAAACAGCAGCGGGATATTGCGCTGGCTCGCCAGCTCGATGAAATGCGTGCCCTTGAGCGCGCTCTCGCTGAACAGAATCCCGTTGTTGGCCAGGATGCCGATGGGAAAACCATGGATATGCGCGAAGCCGCAAATCAGCGTCTCGCCATAGAGCGCCTTGAATTCCTGGAACTCGGATCCATCGACGATGCGAGCGATCACCTCGCGAACGTCGTAGGGCGTGCGCGGGTCCGCCGGCACGATGCCGTAGAGGTCCTCCGCCGGGAACAACGGGTCTTGCAGCTTGCGGACCTCCAGATATGAATGCTTCACCCGGTTGAGGTCAGCGACGATGCGCCTCGCAATGCCGATGGCGTGACCGTCGTCGGTCGCATAATAGTCGGTCACGCCGGACTGGCGGCTATGCACGTCGGCGCCACCCAATTCCTCCGCGCTCACGTCCTCGCCGGTCGCTGCCTTCACCAGCGGCGGCCCGCCGAGAAAGATCGTGCCCTGATGGCGCACGATGATGCTCTGGTCGGACATGGCCGGCACGTAAGCGCCGCCGGCGGTGCAGGAGCCCATCACGATCGCGATCTGCGGGATCCCGAGCGAGGACATCTGCGCCTGATTGTAGAAGATGCGGCCGAAGTGCCGCTCATCCGGAAAGATCTCGTCCTGCAGCGGCAGGAACGCGCCGCCGGAATCGACCATATAGATGCACGGTAGGTTGTTCTCGCGCGCGATATCCTGCGCGCGCAGATGCTTCTTCACAGTCATCGGATAATAGGTGCCGCCCTTGATGGTGGCATCATTCGCAATGACGATGCATTCGCGGCCGCTGACGCGGCCCATTCCGGCGATGATGCTCGCGGAATGAACGTCGCCGCCATACATGCCGTGCGCGGCCAACGGCGAAAACTCCAGGAACGGACTTCCCGGATCGATCAGCAGACCGATGCGCTCGCGCGCAAGCAATTTTCCGCGCGCAACGTGCCTCGCGCGCGCTTCCTCGCTGCCGCCTTGCATCGCCGCCTCGAGCTTGCCGCGCAGGTCCGCGACCAGGATCTTCATCGCAGCGGCATTGCGGGTGAATTCTGCCGAGCCCGGGTCGATGCCTGATGTGAGCGAGGTCATCGCCGCACGCTCAGCGCGTCTTCTCGAACAGCTGCCGGCCGATCAGCATGCGCCGGATTTCGCTCGTGCCCGCACCGATCTCGTAGAGCTTGGCGTCGCGCAGATATCGGCCGGTCGGATAGTCGTTGATGTAGCCATTGCCGCCGAGGAGCTGAACCGCGTCGAGCGCAATCTTGGTGGCGTGCTCGGCAGCGTAGAGGATGGCACCAGCAGCATCCTCGCGTGTCGTTTCGCCACGGTCGCACGCCTTGGCCACGGCGTAGACGTAGGCCTTGCACGCGTTCATCCCGACATACATGTCGGCGATCTTGCCCTGCACCAGTTGAAACTCCCCAATCGGTTGCCCAAATTGCCGGCGCTCGTGGATGTAGGGGGTCACCACGTCCATGCATGCCTGCATGATGCCGAGCGGGCCGGCCGCCAGCACTACGCGCTCGTAATCGAGGCCGGACATCAGGATCGTGACGCCATCGCCGACGTCGCCGAGGACATTCTCCTCGGGCACTTCGCAATCCTGAAACACCAATTCGCTGGTGTCGGAGCCACGCATGCCGAGCTTGTCGAGCTTTTGGGCCGTGGAAAATCCCTTGAAGTCGTTCTCGATTAGAAAGGCGGTGATGCCGCGCGGCCCTGCCGCTGGGTCAGTTTTGGCATAGACCACAAGAACCTCGGCCTGCGGGCCGTTGGTGATCCACATCTTGGTGCCATTGAGGATGTAGCGGTCGCCGCGCTTCTCCGCGCGCGTCTTCATCGAGACGACATCGGAGCCGGCGCCCGGCTCCGACATCGCGAGCGCGCCGAGATGCTCGCCGGAGATGAGCTTTTCGAGGTAGCGGCGCTTCTGCTCGTCCGTTCCGTTGCGGCGAATCTGGTTCACGCAGAGGTTCGAGTGAGCACCATAAGACAGCCCGACCGCGGCAGAGGCGCGCGAGATTTCCTCCATAGCAACGCAGTGCTCGAGATAACCGAGCCCCGCCCCGCCCCATTCCTCCTCGACCGTGATGCCGTGCACACCGAGCTTGCCCAGCTCGGGCCAGAGGTCGCGCGGGAAGATGTTGCTGCGGTCGATCTCCTCGGCGCGCGGGGAAATGCGTTCACCGGCGAAGCCGCGCACGCTCTCGCGCAACATGTCAGCGGTCTCGCCCAGACCGAAATCAAAGCCGCGAACGTCGTTCACGCGCATGGGCGCCAATCTCGCATGGAGCGGTCCGATCGAGGCCGCATCGAGGGTCGATCATTCGATTAATGCACGTCCTTGATCGTACAAGCAATATTGCGCGTGACGCCGTGTTTGCCTGCTTGACGAGCGCGCCAACGGCGCGGTCCTCCCCTTGTGCAAAGTAAGCTGCGAGACAAGAATAACGCGCCGACCACCATCACCGGCCCCGCAACCTTCATCGCGACGTAATAGCGCCGTCGCCGCTCAACCAAACCCAAGGGAACTCCATGTCGCCCAAGTCCCAGGACATCAAGCAGTTCGGCTTGTTCGGCTTTCTCGCGGAACCCGACGCGCCAACCAAGAGCGGCGTCGTGATTCTGCCGACGATCTTCGGCGTCAACGCATTCGTCCGCGGCTACGCGGAGACACTCGCCCGCGCCGGGCTCGCCGCCGCGGTGTGGGATCCGTACGAAGGCCTGCCGCTGATCACGGACTACGAGGAATCGAAGACACGCTCGCGCACGCTAAGTGACGACGGGATGCAAACCAACGTGAAAAAATGGGTCGACTACATGGAAAACGACTTGCGGCTCACCTCGATCGGCGTGCTCGGCTTCTGCCTCGGTGGCCGCTATGCGCTGATTGCCGCCGTGCAGGAGAAAAGAATGAACGCCTGCGTCGCCGCCTATCCGTCGATCGAAAACCCGCGGCTTCGCAATCAGGAGCACGACGCGGTTGCGCTCGCCGCAGATATCCGCTGCCCCGTCCAGGTCCTCCAACCCGGCCACGATCACGTCGCAACGGTGGATACCTACGCCGCGCTCAGGCAGACGCTCCACAAGCGCGCGGCGCCGACGACGTGGCAGTATTATCCGGACGCCGAGCACGGCTTCATGCATCGCAAGGAGCCGGCCGCCAATCGTGCAGCCACTGTGATCGCCTCGCCCCAAGTCGTCGCGTTTCTCACCGCCTGCCTCTCGTGAATCCTCGCTTGCACAGGACCGTCGGCTTCAAAGCACGGGATGGGTGAAAGATATGGCTAAAAAGCCGGTAGCGAAGAAGCGCAGCGCGAACGAGCGGCGGTACAGCGATATTGTCTATGAGGTCCGCGACCAGGTTGCGTGGGCGACCATCAACCGGCCGCGCGTGCTCAACGCCTTTCGCGAGCAGACGCTGGATGAGCTGATCGACGCGCTGAAATCGACCCGCGAAGACCCCTCCATCGCCTGCGCGGTCGTGACCGGCGCCGGCGACAAGGCTTTTTCCGCCGGCGGCGACTTCTATGCCATGAAGCGGCTCAATTGGATCAACGCCGCGATGTGGAACGACCGTATGCTGGGCCTCGCCAATACCATCCGCGGTTTGCCGATCCCGGTCATTGCCATGGTGAACGGCTGGTGCATGGGCGGCGGCCACGAGCTCGCCTTGTGGTGCGACCTGGTCATTGCGTCGGACAATGCCGTGCTCGGCCAAACCGGCGCGCGGGTTGGCGCCTGCCCGACCGTCGGCGCCACGCAATACCTGCCGCGCATCATCGGCGAGCGGCTGGCGCGCGAGATGATCTTCTGCGCACGCCGCTTCACCGCGCAAGAGGCGGTTGCAATCGGCCTCATCAACAAATGCGTGGCGCAGCGCGAGCTGCGAAAGGAGACGCTCGCATGGTGCGAGACCATCAAGGGCCATAGCCCGCAGACGCTGCGCATGACGAAGAGAAGCCTCAACTTCGAGTCCGATCTTCTCTATGCCTCGTGGCAGCACGGCATGGAATTGCTCGCCCACGTCTGGGGCTCGGAGGAAAGCCTCGAAGGCATGGACGCCTTCCTCGAGGGGCGCAAACCCGATTTCCAGAAATTCCGTATGCGCAGCAAACGCGAACTCGAAGATTATCTCGACGGCTGCGCCAAGGATCTGAACGCGCCGCCCTCCATGCGCAGGAAGCAATCATGAGCGAGGATGGCCCGCTCGCCGGGATCCGCGTGCTCGATCTAACGCGCATCCTGGCAGGACCGCTGTGCACCATGATGCTGGGCGACATGGGCGCCGAGGTGATCAAGGTCGAACCGCCCGATCGAGGCGACGATACCCGCGCCTGGGGTCCTCCCTTCCTCGCCGGCGAGGCCGTCTATTTTCTGGGCGTCAATCGCAACAAGCGTTCGTTGACGCTCAACATGGCCGTGCCGGTGGGACAGAAGATTCTCGCCGGGCTGATCGAAAAGGCCGATGTGCTGATCGACAATTTCAGAGTGGGCACGCTCGAGAAGTGGGGCTTCACGGAGGCATGGTTCGAGCGCCATGCGCCGCGCCTCGTGCGCTGCTCCATCACCGGCTACGGCTCGAGCGGACCCAAGGCCGCGCTTGCCGGCTATGACTTCATCCTGCAAGCGGAGTCCGGTCTCATGAGCATTTGCGGCGAGCCGGACGGCCCGCCGATGAAATACGGCGTCGCCATCGTCGACGTGTGCACTGGCATGCTCGCATCGACCTCGATTCTGGCGGCGCTCAATGCGCGCCATCGCAGCGGCAAGGGCCAGAAAGTGGAGCTCTCGCTTTACGAGACCTCGCTCGCGATGCTCGTCAATGTGGCCGCGAGCTATCTCGCGGCAGGGCGCGATGCCGGCCGGTTCGGCAATGGGCACCCGAGCATCGTGCCGTACACGGCCTATCGGGCGGCGGACGCGATGATCGCGATTGGAGTTGGCAACGAGCGCCAGTTCGCGCGCATGGCCGAAGTGCTCGGCCATCCCGAATGGGCCAAGGATGCGCGCTTTGCGAGCAACCGCGCGCGGGTCGAGCACCGGGCCGTCGTCGACGACCTGATCAACGAGGCGTTGTCGCGCGACCGCGGCGATGCCTGGCTCGCCAAGCTCAAGACGGCGGGAATTCCCTGCGGCAAGATCAATTCGGTCGCGCAAGCGTTCGACGATCCGCAGACGGCCGCGCGCGCCATGATTGAGACGATCGAGCATCCCACCGTCGGCGCCTTGAAGATGCTCGGGATTCCGTTCAAGTTTTCAGATACTGCCTGTTCCGTGCGGCGCCCGCCGCCGTCGCTCGGAGAGCACAGCGAGGAAATTCTTGCCGGCGAGCTTGGCCTTGATGACAAAGCCATTGCCGAATTACGCCGGGAGAAGGTGATCTAGGGGCAACTCATGAAGATCAAGCGCGTCGAGCCGATCGCCGTCAGCTTTCCCATGAAGAAGCCCGTCGTCATGGCGGGTGTCGAGATCGCTCGGGCGGACAACGTGCTGGTTCGCATCGAGGCGGACAACGGCGTCGTCGGTTGGGGCGAGGCCGCCTCCGCCCCGACGATGACCGGTGAGACCGTCGAGAGCATGATGGCGGCGATCGGCTATCTCGCCCCGGTGCTCGCGGGACACCCGGCCGAAGACATTGCCGGAGCGCTCGCGGCGATGGCCACGCGCATGTACGCGAACAACGGCGCGAAGGCCGCGATCGAGATCGCGCTGCACGACCTCGTCGGCCGCGCCACCGGCCGGCCGGTCTATGCGCTCCTCGGCGGCAAGCAAAGAAGCCGCATGGCCGTGCTCGGCGTCATCGGCACGGGCGAGCTCAACTCCGACCTGCGCGAAGCGGAAAATAAGAAGGCGGACGGTTACGTCGCGTTCAAGATCAAGGTGGGCATCGACGCGCCGGGCGTGGATGGCGAACGCACCCGCTGTCTCTGCCGGATACTCGGGCCGGATGGGCTGATGTCATCCGACGCCAACCAAGGCTGGAGCACGCAGCAGGCGCTCGACTACGTGCGCGCGGTCGCCGATGCCAGGCTCGACTTTTTCGAGCAGCCGGTGGCGGCGGATGATCTTGCCGGGATGGCGGCGGTCGCGGCCGCGGCGGGCAAAATCGCCATCGGCGCTGACGAGGGCATCCATTCGCTCGAGGACATCCGCCGCCATCACTCGCGCCGCGCCGCCCGCGGGGTGAGCCTCAAAGCCATCAAGCTCGGCGGAATGCGCGGCGCGGTCGAGGCCGGGCGTCTGTGCGATGAGCTTGGAATGAATGTCAATGTCTCCGCCAAGACCGGCGAATCGAGCATCGCTTGCGCCGCGGCAACCCACATCGCCGCTGCGCTGCCGCAGATTGCGTGGGGTCTCACGCTGACCAACGCGGGCCTTTCCGAGGACGTGACCGCGCAGCCGCTGCGTATCGCGCGCGGACATGTGGAGGTCTCGGATCGTCCCGGGCTCGGCATCGACGTCGACGAGGATAGCTTGCGCCGCTTTCGACGCGAGGTTCCGGTGCGGCAAGTGGCGTAGTTTATGACTGACGCCCAAGCTCAGCCGTCATTCCGGGTCCCGAGCGCAGCGAGGGAGCCCGGAATCCATGATCACCGACCGGGGTTATGGATTCCGGGCTCGCCGCTTCGCGGCGCCCCGGAATGACAGGAAAGGCCAATGAAGCAGGACAATATCGGCATTGCCGTGGTCGGCGCCGGCCGCATCGGCACGCTACGCGCGCGGCTTGCCGCCAAGCATCCTGCCGTCCGTTTTCTCGCGGTATCCGACCGCGATCCCGCGCGCGCCCGCACGCTCGCCGAGGCGGCGGGCGCCGACGTCCACAGCGGCAGCAACGAGGAGGTGATCGCCCACCCGCGCGTCACCGCGGTGATCGTCTCCACGCCGGAGCAGCAGCACACCCAGCCCGTGCTGCACGCCTTGGAGCTCGGCAAGCCGGTGCTGGTCGAAAAACCGATCGGGTTTTCGCTCACCGAGGCCGACAAAATTCTTGACACATTGCATGCGACCAAAGGCGAGCTTCGCGTCGGTTATAGCCGCCGCTACAAGGAGTGCTTTCTGCGCGCCAAGGAGCAGATGCGGCACGGCCGCCTCGGCCGAGTCGTGGGCGGCATGGCGCGCGTCTATAATTCGCGCGCGCAGGCATTCGCGATTCTCGAGCGCGACCCGCACGCGACGCCGGTGCTCGACGTGCTCACCTATTACGTCGATCTTATGTGCTGGTTTCTCGAAGGCAACCGGCCGGTCGAGGTGGTGGCGCGCGCTCAGCACGGCATCTTCAAAGAGGCCGGCTACGGCGCCGACGACGTGACCTGGGCGATCCTTACCTTCGCCGACGGCGCGGTCATCAATCTCGGGATCAGCTACGCGCTGCCGGCGCGCTATCCTACGCTTGGCCAATCCGATCGTTTGGAGCTCCTCGGCACCGAGGGGACGATGATCATCGACGACGATCATCTCGATCACCTGTTGTTCTCGCAAAAGGGCGTGCCGCACGCCTATGTGCCGGACCACAGCGTCGAGATGGCGTTTCTCGGCAGCAACACCGCAGGCGATTGGGCGGTCGGCGATTTCTGGGGACCGCTCGGCAACGAGACGCGCGCCTGGCTCGACCATCTGGCAACCGGCGCGCCGACGGTGCACACCACGCCGGAGCAGGCGCGCATCAATTTGGAAACGACGATTGCGATCGAGCGCGCGGCCGCATCCGGAAAGACGGTACGCCTGCCGCTGCAGGCGGAGGCGTAGAGGCGCGGGTCCTCCCGTTCGTCCCCGCGAAAGCGGGGACCCAGCTTTTTTGCACTGGATTCCCGCTTTCGCGGGAATGAACGGAGAAATAGCTACGCGCGGACGCGGCGCTCCACATTGGCGATGCGCTCCGGCACGCCGAACTCGCGACGGCAGACCTCGGCGAGCACGCCGACGCCCTCGCGGATCGCCTGCACGGAGGGACTGGCGAAACAAAGCCGCAGCCGGCTCTTGCCGTAGGTCTTGTTGGTCGACCAATCCGGCCCCGGATTGATGGCAACGCCGGCGGCGAGCGCGGCTTGCGCGAGTTTTGGCGTGTCGACCGCATCGGGGAGCTTGACCCATAAGAAGATGCCGCCCTTGGGCTCCTCGAACTCGGCCGCGGTGCCGAAATGCTCGGCGAGCGCCTCCATCAATGTGTCGAGCTTGGCGCGCAGGGCGCGGGTGAGTTCGGGCACGTGCTCGCTAAAGTGCCGCGTGCAATACTCGGCCAGCACCATCTGCTCGAGCGCGCCGGAGCCGGCGTCGGTCTTGAGCGGCAGCATGCGCGAGAGAATATCCCAGCGCGCGACGATGTAGCCCACGCGCAGCGCCGGCGCGATCGATTTGGAAAACGAGCCGATGTGGATGACGCCGCTCCCTTCGCTCATGGCGTAGAGCGCAGGCGGCCGGCGACCGTCCCAGATCAAATCGGCGTAGCAATCATCCTCGAAAATCGGCACGTGGTGCGCTTGCGCGAGCCGCAACAGCTCGCGCCGGCGCGCTTCGCTGAGGATGGTGCCGGTCGGATTCTGCACCGTCGGGATGGTGTAGATGTATTTAGGGCGGATGCCGCGGCGTTCGAGCTCCTCCAGCGCGGCAGCGACGGCGTCGATGCGCATGCCGTCGCCATCGAGCGGGATGCCCACTGCGTTCACGCCCAATCGCACAAGCCGCGTCAGCGAGCCCTGATAGCTCTCCTGCTCGATGAGGACGGTATCTCCTGGCGCGAGCAGCACGCCGTTGACGAGATCGAGGCCCTGCAGGGAACCCGAGGTGATGAGGATTTCGTCGGCCGTGCAGGCGATGCCGGCGCTCCGCCTGAGCTTTTCGGCCAAAAATTCCCGCAGCGGGCGGTAGCCGAGCGGCCCGCTCTCCAGGCCGTAGGTCGCAAGCGTTCCGCCTTCGCGCTTTAGGACCGCGGTGGCCGCTGCAATGAGGCCATCGACAGGGACCTGATCGCCATCGTTGTTGCCGCCGATGAAGTTGTATTTGGCACGCCCCGTCCATTTGGCCGCGGGCGGCGGCAAGCCGGGCGCGAGGAGTGGCGCAAAGTCGAACGACGCGGAAGCCATGTCTGTCCTCCCCTTCGACAAAGCCTAGCATCGGCACGGCGCCGCGTCTAAGCCGATTGGTTCGCTGGTAATGTCTGAATTAAAGTGAGCCAAGACACCTCCGTTCATTCCCGCGCAAGCGGGAATCCAGAATCAAGGACTGGGTCCCCGCTTGCGCGGGGACGAACGGGAGGAAGTCTCGCGCGGCTGACCTGATCGAGCCAAGCGCACCCAACTCATCACGGAGAGACACAACAATGGACACGCGCGACCTGCACGAAAAGGGATTGAAGCTACGCCGCGAGATATTCGGCGAGGAAGCGGTGGAGCAGCGAACCAAGGCTTTCGGCGCGTTCGGCGAGCCGCTGCAGAACATGATCAACGCCTATGCCTATGGCGACATCTGGAGCCGTCCCGCGCTGCCGCTCAAGGTGAAATCGCTCGCCGCGATCGCGATGACGGCGGCGATCGGACGCACGAGCGAGCTTCGCGTCCACCTCAATGGCGCGCTCACCAACGGCTGCACGGCCGACGAGATTCGCGACGTTCTGCTGTTGGTTGCGCTCTATTGCGGGATTCCGGCGGCCAACGAGGGTCACCGCATCGCGCTCGACGTGCTGCGCGCGCGCGGCGCGATATAAGACAGGGCGGTCCCGGATCAACGATGTCATCGCGCCTTCTTAAGGGCGTCTACGCCCGTCGCGGCGGCTATGGACGCGCGTCAACGCGCTTATGGCTTCGCTTGCGCGCGCGCTGCATCGCATCCGGGACACGCACTATCCTCGGACGCGCTCGTAAGTCCTATTCACTTTTCAAACAGCCCATCTCGTTCCCGCGGCGCGTTTTTTGCGCCCGGGTTTTGCTTTGTCGCTTCGCTTCACCCCGATCGAAGGGTGGCGGAGCGCCGAGAGACGTACGGGTGCTCGGACACCCGTGGGCCTGCACGTGACGCGGCAGGCCAGGCGCTTGCGAGGCGCCTTGCGTCCCATAACGCGGGACGCCCGCCTCTCGGCGCTCTCACCGTGGCGGTTTT
>DATNNX010000253.1:0-8391 GCA_035601615.1 Xanthobacteraceae bacterium | reverse complement strand
GCCGGCAGCCAGTGTTTCGCGGCAGCGATGCCAACTAATGAGTCGCTCCACTAGGCGGTTCGCGCCATCCGTCAAGCGTTCAGCCGACGGCGAAGTGAGGACTCGAAGATGCCGCCGCCGGACCTAAAATACGCGCGCACGGACACGCTCGAGATCGCCTACGAACACAGCGGGCCAAGCGAGGCCGAGCCCATATTTCTCCTGCACGGCTTTCCCTATGATCCGCGCGCATACGACGCCATGGTGCCGCGGCTCGTCCAAGCGGGCTATCGAACCATCGTGCCGTACCTGCGCGGCTACGGCGCTACTCGCTTTCGCAAAGACGAAACGCCGCGCTCGGGTCAGCAGGCCGCACTTGCCCATGATCTGCTCGAGCTCATGGACGCGCTCAAGATCGAGCGGGCGGCGCATGTCGGCTACGACTGGGGCGGACGCGCCGCTTGCGTTCTCGCGGCGCTCGCCCCGCAGCGCGTGTGCTGCCTCGTCTCGCAGGGCGGCTATAACATCCACGATATTTCTGGATCAGTTACGCCCGCGCCGCCCGAGCAGGAGCATCGATTCTGGTATCAATATTACTTTCACACGGAGCGCGGGCGCGCCGGCCTCGCAGCAAACCGGCGCGAGTTCTGCCGGCTGTTGTGGCGATTGTGGTCGCCGCATTGGCAGTTCGATGCAGAAACGTTCGAGCGCACCGCCAAATCATTCGACAATCCCGATTTCGTCGATGTCGTGATCCAATCGTATCGCCACCGCTACGGATACGCCGCCGGCGATCCGGCGCTGGAATCGATCGAGCGACAGCTCGTCGCTCAACCGGCAATAACGGTGCCAACGATCGTCTTGCATGGCGAGGCAGACGGCATCCAACCTGCCGGCAACTCGTTGCGGCATGCTGCAAAGTTCACCGGCTTCTACGAGCGCAGGACCATTGCGCGTGCCGGCCACAACCTCCCGCAGGAGGTTCCCGAATTCGTATGCAAGGCCACGCTCGATCTGTTGGCGAGAACCTGAGCCGTGCCAGCAGCTTGAAGCGGGCCAAGCCAATCGGTCCTTAACGGTCAGGCCGCTCGAAACGCGATCGCCACGTCCGCGGCGAGCGCAATACCAATGCGCGTGCCGGGTGGCCGGAGCGACGCAGCTTCGTGGCTGGGCACGCGCAACAGGACGCGGCCCGAGCTGACTTCGGGCACGTCCACGTAGAGGTCGATGTGACCGCCTTGATAGATTTGCGCGGCGACGGTGCCGTGTGCCGCCGCTGCGGCGTCAGGTTCGGCCACCTGCAAGTCCTCCGGTCGAACGAACAGGTCGACGGCGCTGCCGACTGCGCTGCCCGCTAGCGTTCGCATCGGCACCGTCACCCGCGCGGCGCCGAGTGCAACCGATGCAACCGCTCCTTCGATCCGCTCGAGCCGCGCACGCAGCACATTGGCATCCCCAATGAAGGAAGCGACGAAGCGGTCGCTCGGATGGCGATAAACCTCGTGCGGGGTATCGAGTTGGCGGATGCGGCCGTCTGCGATCACCGCGATGCGGTCCGAGAGGCTGAGCGCCTCGCTCTGATCGTGGGTGACGAAAATGGTCGTCACGCCGAGCTTGCGTTGAATCTCCTTAAGCTCGACTTGCATCGAGGCGCGCAGATTCCTGTCCAGCGCCGAGAACGGCTCATCGAGCAGCAGCACCTTCGGACGAATGACGAGAGAGCGCGCCAGCGCAACGCGCTGCTGCTGGCCACCGGAGAGTTGGCGAGGTCTGCGATCTTCAAGGCCCGCAAGCTTGACAAGCGCAAGCGCGTCCGCGATTCGCCGATCCATCTCGGGCCTGGCCATGCGGCGCATTCTGAGCCCGTAGCCCACATTTCGGGCCACGCTCATATGCGGAAAAAGCGCGTAGTTCTGAAACATGACGCCGATCTCGCGCCGATACGCGGGAACGTCGGTGATGCGCTGCCCTTCGATGGCGATCTCACCGCCTTCCGGAATCAAAAATCCGGCGACAAGGTGGAGCAGCGTGGTCTTCCCGCAGCCGGACGGACCGAGCAGCGTCATCAGCTCGCCGCGGCGCACAAACAGCGATACGGCGTCGAGGGCGGTGATCTTGCCGAATCGCTTGGTCACGCCCGCGAGCTCGACGGCGGCATGCTCGCTGCCGTTCGTGCCGCTCGTTACGCGGGCCGGAGCGGGAAGCGCGGGCTCAGCGGGAATGCTCAACGTTGAGAACCTTCGCGAGGCCGAGAAACGTATTGGCCAATGTCAGCACCGTTGCGGTGGCCACAATGTACATGACCGATATCGCGGCCATCGACGGGTCCGCGTATTCGCGCACGTAGTTGTAGAGCGCAACCGGCAGCGTTTGTGTGCGCTGTACGGTCACGAACAGCGAGGCGGTAAACTCGTTGAACGAAAGGATTGCCGCGAACAACCAGCCGCTCACCAAGCCGGGCAGCAGCAGCGGCAATGTGACCGTGATCAGCACGCGGCCCGGCGATGCGCCGAGGCTCGCGGCGGCGAGCTCCAGGCGCGGATCGAGGTTGCGCAGCGAGATGTAGACGCTGCGCAGCACGAAGGGCAGCACGAGCACCACGTGACAAGCGACGATCACGCTATAGCCGCGCGCGAAGCCCAGCTGGGCGGCCAGGATCAGAAAGCCAAGCCCGATCGTGAAGTGCGGCACCACGAGTGGAGAGAGGAGGATGGTTTCGAGCGTCCGCTTGAGGCGAAATTCGTAGCGGTCGAGCGCGAATGCAAAAGCCGCGCCCACTGCCAGCGCGATGGACGATGCCCAAGCGGTGACGATGAGCCCGTTGCGGACGCCGGCCTGAAAGTCCTCGTAGGCGATTGCCTTGATGAACCACCGCCACGACCAGACCTCGGGCGGGAATGACAGGATCGCCCTGCTGTTGAAGGCGGCAAGGGTGACGACCCCGGCCGGCAACAGCAGAAAGGCGAGGATCGCGGTGACGGTTGCCCCGCCTAGGAGGCGCAGGAGCTTCGGCAAGCGCAACACCTCAGTGCTGGCGGATCGTTTCGAGCGGGCTGGCGGCCGCACGCAGCAACGCCAGCGCCGCGAATGTGAGAATAAGTCCGGCGACCGACAGACTGGCCGCGAACGGGAAGTTGAAGCTCGCGAATCCGAGCTGATAGACCAAGTTCGCGACCATGTTGACGCGACCGCCTCCGATCAGCTGCGGGGTGGCGAATGCGCTGAAAGTCCAGGCAAACGCGGTGGTCACGCCGGCGATGATTCCGGGCGTGGAGAGCGGCAGCGTCACGGTGAGGAAGCTGCGGATCGGACCGGCGCCAAGGCTCGCCGCGGCGCGCTCGTAATCGCGGTCGATATGCGAGAGCGCCGCGGCCAGCATGATGACCATCACCGGCAAGGTGACATGAACCAGGGCGGTGACAACGCCGAACTCGGTGAACATGAATTGCAGGGGCGCATCGATCAGCCCGAGCTTGAGCAGCATCGAGTTGATGAATCCATTGTTGCCGAGCACGACGATCCAGGAATAGGTGCGCACCACCTCGCCGAGGAACAACGGAGTCACGGTGATCACCAGGATGGCGGACTTGAGCGTCACGTTTCTGGCATGCACCAGCGCATAAGCGAGCGGATATCCGACGATCAGCGTGAACAACGCTGTGAGAAAGCAAATCCACACCGTGTCGAGGAATACCCGCGCATAGAGCGGCCGCAGGAGCGCCGTGAAATTGGCGAGCGTGAAACCTCCCGGTTCCAGCGAACCAGGCACGTAGGCACGCAGGCTATACTGCATCACCGCCGCCAATGCGACGGCGAAGCCGAGCGCGCACAGCACGGCGGGCGCCACGAACAGACCCAAGAACGGTCTCACCGCCGCTCGCCCGGAGCGGACGCGCGCGTGCGCCATGCGGCCCTCAGGCGGTCAGTTCATGATGTTCTCGGCGAACCACTTGCGCCACTCTGCGGTCTTTTCCGCGCGCAGTTTGTGATCGATGATGATCGCCTGCTTGTTCCACTGGTCGACCGAGGTGAACACGCCCGGCAATTTGGCGATGGCGGGATCGAGCTTCGCATCGAGCACCACCGGGCTTCCCTTCTTGAAGTTGGCCACTTCGGCCTGCACCTGCGGGTCAAGCGCGATGTTGATGAATTTGTAGGCGAGCTCCGCCTTCTTGGAGCCTTTCATGATGGCGACGGTATCGATGCCGAGCACCGCGCCTTCTTTCGGAATGACGAGTTGGATGGGAACGCCCTCGCCTGCCATGTAGTGTGCGTTCATCGACAAGATCACCTGGACGGGCGTCTCGCCGTTGGCGATGAGCTGCTGGCTGTTCGCATCGTTGGTGTAGAAGGCTTTAAAATTCGGCTTCAGCTCTTTGAGCTTGGCTTGCCCTTTTTCCCACGTGGAAGCGTCCCCGCCCGACAAGAGCGCGGACACGACGATGAGATGACTGGGGTCGAAATCGGGCGCCGCGAGCTTGCCCTTTATTTCAGGCTTCCACAGATCCGCCCAGCTCTCGAACGCCACGCCTTTGAGCAGGTCGGGCCGATAACCGATGGTGTAAACATAAGCCCAGGTACCGATGTGATACGGGCTGATCTTGGCCTGCTCCACGAGATTGCTGGCGTTCGGCACTTTTTTGAGGTCGAGCGTCTCGTAGAGCCCGTCGTTCGCATAAAGCCAGCCGACATGCGAGGTGGTAAAGGTGATATCGCTCTCGGGATTGCCCTTGGCGAGCTTCTCCTTGTTGAGGCGGTCGATCGTGCCGCCCGTGATGTATTCGACCGGCACGCCGGTGGCGGCAGTGAATTTCTTGCCGATGAGATTATCGACCATGTCGCGCCAGCTGCCGCCCCACACGCTGACGACGAGCTTGTCCTGAGCGAGGGCCTGAACCGGCGCCAGGCCCAGAGCCAACGCGGCAATCAACATGCAAATCCGTTTCATGGTCTTAACCTTTCTGATTTGCTCGACGATCCGTTTGAAGCCAGACGGATTTGCAAAACAATCGAGCAACACCCCTCGATACCGGCTCGCGATTATTCGTTGAGACGACGGTGCTTGTCCAGCGTCGCAACCACGTTCGTCGCTGGCCATCGAGATTTCCGCCCGAGGCTTGGTTCACAGTGCAGGTTGAGGATACATTGCGCTCGACGATGTGAGTGGGGTCGTGATGGAAACGCCTCTGGAGGGGAAGAGCCGACCGAAACAGCAAGCGATCGGCAATGTCGCAGCGGCCTATCTCGCCTTATTGGCGGACCGCGGGGTCGACTATTTGTTCGGCAATGCCGGGACCGATTTTGCGCCGCTCATAGAAGCTTATGCGCAGGCGGCGCGAACCGGCGTCGCAGTTCCGCGGCCGATCCTGGCGACGCACGAAAATCTCGCCGTTGCGATGGCGCATGGGTACGGCATGGTGTCTCGCCGCATACCGGCCGTGATGGCGCATGTCAGCGTCGGCACGGCGAACATGATCTGCGCGGCGTTGAATGCGGCGCGCGAGAACGTCGCGATTCTGCTCACGGCAGGCAGGTCTCCGCTCACGGAAACGGGGTTTTTGGGCTCGCGTGACGGCTACATCCATTGGGCGCAGGAAATGTATGATCAGGCGGGCATGATCCGCGAGATCGTCAAATGGGATTACGAACTGAGAAACGCCGAGCAGCTGACGACCGTGGTCGAGCGCGCGCTGGCAATCGCGGCCACTGAACCCCGTGGCCCCGTGTACCTTTCATTGCCGCGCGAGGTGATCGCCGCGCCGGCGTGCGAGCCGGAGCATCCATCGTCCTCGCCGGCGCCTCCGGCGAGCCCGGCGGCACCAGATGCAAGCGCGATCGCTGCGGCCGCCCGCGTCCTCGCGCAGGCGAGTTATCCGCTGATTGTGACGGCGAACGCCGGAAGGGATCCGGCGGCTTTCGCGGCATTGGCGCAGTTCACCGAGCGCTTTGCCATAGCGCTCGTCCAGCATCGGCCGCGTTATCTCTCGCTGCCCTCATCCCATCCGATGAATCTCGGATTCGATCCGGCCGGCTTCGTTCAGAAGGCCGATGCAATTCTGGTGCTTGAGAGCGATGTGCCCTGGATTCCCAGCCGAGCCGGGCCGAGCCGCGATTGCAAGGTCATCCACTGTGGATTCGATCCCTTGTTTGTGCGCTATCCCATCCGCGGCTTTCCCTGCGACGTTGCGATCACCGGCAGCACGGTCGCGACCATCGCCGCATTGAGCGCGGCGCTCGAGGACGCCGTCGATGCTGAGACAGTTACGCGGCGCAGGCGCTCGATCAGCAAAGAGCGCGAGGCGCTGACGGCGACCCGGAAAACCGCGCTTGGTGCCGCCGCGCGCAAGATGCCGCTCGACCCTGCGTGGGTGAGCCACTGCATTGACCGCGCCAAGGATGCGCGCAGCATCGTGATCAACGAATACACGCTGTTCCCTGAATATTGCGCGTTCGAAGCTCCGGATCTCTATTTTGGCTCGAGTTCCGCGTCCGGTCTCGGTTGGGGCGCCGGCGCCGCGCTGGGCGCGAAGCTCGCACGGCCGCAAGCCCAAGTCTTGGCCGTCCTCGGCGACGGCGCCTACATGTTCTCCAATCCCGCCGCCGCCCATCATGCATCCGCCTTGCACGATCTGCCGGTTCTTTTCGTCGTCATGAACAACGCCATGTGGGGCGCGGTCCAGCGCAGCACGCTTGCCATGTATCCGGATGGATTTGCCGCGAAGAGTAATAAACCATGCTTCGTCGGCCTTGGAAAATTGCCGGCGTTCGAGAAGATCTGTGAGGCGGCGGGCGGCTATGGCGAACGCGTCGAAGATCCGGGCGCCCTCCCCGACGCATTGCATCGCGCCTTGTCTGTCGTGGCAAATGAACGCCGGCAGGCGCTCCTAAACGTGATCTGCGGACCCGGCGGAACGGCGTGAAAGCTAAGAGCGCGCTGGGTCCAGATCAGTGACAGATGCTTGGCCGCGCCCAAGTCGGTCCGACTCGCAACGCGTGCCGCTCATCGCCGGCTAGTACAGCCCGCCGGTGCCGGTGCGGATCGCGCGATCGGCTTCGGGCGAAACAGCAAGCGGGCGCCCGTCGGCATCGCTCACGCCGATCACCGCGTAGTTGTCGGGTGGCGCGGTGCCCGGTTTGAAGGCTTCGAGGATCACGCGCTGGTCACCGGGTCCTGAGCGCATGCCGGTCTTGGGATCAATGCGGATGAGCTTGATCCCGGGCGGCACGCGGAACGGTACGGCCGGCTTGTCGGCAAGCGCAACCTTCATGAAATCACGCACGATCGGCGCCGCCAGCACGCCGCCGGTGGCGCCGCGGCCGAGGTGGCGCGGCTTGTCGTAGCCGAGATAGACGCCGACCACGAGATCGGGCGAGAAGCCGATGAACCACGCATCCTTCTCGTCATTGGTGGTGCCGGTCTTGCCGGCGATCGGCTTGCCGACCTCCTTGACGACGGTCGCGGTGCCGCGCTGCACGACGCCCTCCATCATCGAGGTGATCTGGTAGGTCGTCATCGGATCGAGCACGCGCTCGCGCTTGTCGATCAATGTCGGCTCGTTCTGGTTCTCCCACTTTTCGGCCTCGCAGCCGCGGCATTCGCGCGAGTCGTGCTTGTAGATGGTGCGGCCGTAGCGGTCCTGGATGCGGTCGATCAGAGTCGGCTGGATCTTCCTGCCGCCGTTGTCGAACATGGCGTAAGCGCCGACCATGCGAAGCAGGGTGGTCTCGCCCGCGCCGAGCGCAAACGAGAGGTATGGCGGCAAACTGTCGTAGACACCGAAGCGCCGCGCGTATTCGCCGATCAGCGGCATGCCGATGTCCTGGGCGAGGCGCACTGTCATGACATTGCGCGACTGCTCTATGCCGAACCGCAGCGTCGATGGTCCGTAGTATTTCTTGGTATAGTTTTCCGGCGCCCAGATGCCGGTGCCGGTGTCGATCTCGATCGGCGCGTCGAGGACGACAGTCGAAGGTGTATAGCCATTGTCGAGGGCGGCGGCGTAGACGAACGGCTTGAACGAGGAGCCCGGTTGGCGCAGCGCCTGGGTGGCGCGGTTGAACTGGCTCTGGTCGTAGGAGAAGCCGCCGGCCATCGCCAGAACCCGTCCGGTCTGCGGATCCATCGCGACGATGGCGCCCGAGACTTCCGGCACCTGACGCACGCGGAACTGCCCGTCCTTGCCGGCAAACGGCTCGACATAGACGACGTCGCCCGGCGCGAGCACCTGCGATACCTTGGTCGGCGTCTTGCCACGCATCGGCCCGCTCGTCGGCCGCGCCCACTTTGCGCCTTCCAGCACAATCGTGCCGGTCTCGCGCTGCTTCGAGAGCGCGCCGCCCGGCTCGCGGGCGGGCTGCAAGCCGATGCGGGCGGATACATCGTCGGCCTCCAGCACGACCGCGAGTCGCCAC
>DATNNX010000252.1:0-48495 GCA_035601615.1 Xanthobacteraceae bacterium | reverse complement strand
CGACAGCCGGTACGTGGTCACGATCCGCGAGACGTTCTATCAGTCCGACATCCTGCTCACGCCCTATTGCGGCGAGGACCAGATCGACGCCGCAGCGCTCGGCGCCTTCATCGAGCGCCAATACCGCGACGCCAAAGTCGACCCGGACGAGATCGATACCGGCGCGCTGATCCTCACCGGCGTCGCGGTCGGCCGGCGCAACGCCCGGAATATCGGCGAACTGTTTGCGCGCCAGGCCGGCAAAATGGTCGCGGTCTCGGCCGGCGACAGTCTCGAGGCGGTGATGGCCGCGCACGGCTCGGGCGCCGCCGCACGCTCCATCCGCGAGGGCGCAACCGTCATGAATGTCGACATCGGTGGGGGCACGTCGAAGATCGCGATCTGCGCCGACGGGCGGGTGAGCGAGCTCACGGCGCTCGATGTCGGCGCGCGGCTCATCAGCCTCGATCCGGCCGGCCGCATCGTGCGGATCGAGGAGGCCGCGCGCGGCTTCGCGACCGAGCTCGGCATCGACCTCGAGCTCGGCGCGCAGCTTTCCCCGCAGAGCGCGCGAGCCTTGGCCGCGTGCATGGCGGATTGCTTGTTCGAGGCGATGGCCGGCGGATCGCCCATGGCCAGCGGGCGCAGCCTGCTGCGGCTCGAGCCGCTGTCACCGCGCGCGCTCGTGCGGCAACTGACCTTTTCCGGCGGCGTCGCCGAATACGTTTACGGCCGCGAGGCGCAGAGCTACGGCGATCTCGGCCCGCTGCTGGCGCAAGAAATTCGGGCCCGCGCGGAACGGTGGGGGCCGAAGGTCGAGCGCGCGAGCGAAGGCATCCGCGCCACCGTGATCGGCGCGTCGCAATACACCACGCAGGTGAGCGGCAGCACCATTTACGTTTCCCCGCTGACGATCCTGCCGCTGCGCAACGTGCCGGTGATCGCGCCTCCGTTTCCGCTCGATGCCGAGGAGATCGAGCCCTCGGCCGTGGCGGCGGAGATCAAGGCGCTGCTCAAGCGGCTCGATCTCGCCGACGCCGGCACGCCGGTCGGCGTGTTCGTGCCGTGGCGAGGTTCGGCCACGTTCCGGCGGCTCGATGCATTCTGCCAAGGCCTGACGAACGGGCTTGCGCCGATTCTCGCGGACGGCCATCCGCTGGTATTGGCTGGGGACGGGGATGTCGGCGGCTTGATGGGAATTCACCTGCGCGAGGAAATGGGGATCGACAACGCGATCGTCTCCGTCGACGGTCTCGAACTCAAAGAATTCGACTACATCGACATCGGCGGCATGCTGCCACAATCCGGCGCCGTGCCCGTCGTGATCAAGTCGCTGATCTTTCCGCCCGACGCCGCCGCGCGTCCGCAACGCCAGCCGGGAGCCGGCGGGCCGATTGCGAAGCCGCTATCGCTCGCGGGACGTTAGCCCGTCAGAGCCCATAGATCCGCTCCGCGGTGCCACCCATGATCGCGTGGCGCTCGCCGACGGGAAGCGCGGCGACGAGATCGCTGATGCCCTGCCAGGTCTGCGCATAAGTGGCGCCGAGCAAGATCACCGGCCAGTTGCTCGCCGCCATCACCCGATTGGAGGTGAAGAGGTCGAGCACGTGATCGCTGTAGCGGCGTAGCTCGTCGGTCGACCAGCGCCAGCGTATGATGATGTCGAGCCCGACCGAGAGCTTGATGGAGACATTGCGGTGCTCGGCAGCGCGGGCAACTTGGGTCGCCCAGGGCTCCCAGCCCCGCTCGGGAAGCGGCGGCCGTCCGAGATGGTTGATGACGATTTTCAGCTCCGGCAGGCGCTCCGCCAGCTCGAGCACGGATTCGAACTGCGCCGCGTTGACAGGGATGGCATCGAAGGCGAGCCCCGCCGCCGCAAGGAGCTTTTGGGATTCGACCACGCCATCCTGCAGCAGCCAGCGCGGATCCGGCTCGTTGCTGATGAGATGGCGCACGCCGACGAGCTTGCCGCGCGAGCGCAGCCGCTCGAGCGCGCCCGCCGTCGCGTCGGGATCGGCAAGGGGCAGCCAGCCGACCACGCCGCGCACGAACTCGACCTGATTGCTCAGATCGAGACACTCCTCGGTTTCGCCGCCGACCTGATGCAGGACCTGCACCAGCACCGTTCCCTTGATGCCGCAGCGGTGGAGCTCCGGCCGCAGGTCGTCGGGCGTGAAATCACGCGCCAGGCGATCACCGACCTGATCCGGCCAACTATAGGTGTGCCGGCTCCTCCACCAGAAATGATGATGCGAATCGATCACGGCCTATCCGATCGGGGTCTCGCCGCCTCGCAAGCATTCTTGCGCTTTTCCCTTGGCCATCGCGCTCCTCCGATTGTTGTGGCTGAAATCCAACAATTCAACTGCGTCTGCGCCGCCTGATCTCCTTGATCACGGCGCTGTTGTCCAAGTCTCCCTCGCCTTGCCGCACGCAGGCTCGCAAGACGTCGGCATGAATTTCGGCGAGCGGAAGCTGCTGCTTCGCCCGTTGCGCTTGCTCGAGCATGAGGTCGACGTCCTTGAGATGCTGGGTGATGCGGCCCTCTGCGGCGAATTCGCCGTGGATCATCTTCGCGCCCTTGGTGTCCATGACCTGCGAATAAGCCGCCGAGCTGCGCGCGAGGTTGAGAAACGCCTCCGGATCAAGTCCGAGCCGCTCCGCAAACACCAGGCCTTCGGCCATGGCCAAGCGGTTGAGCCCGAGAATGAGGTTGATCGCAAGTTTGGCGCGCCCGGCATCTCCAATTTTGCCGATGTGGAAGTGGCGCGCAAACAGCGCGCGCAATACGCCTTCCACTGCGCGGATAACCTCGGCATCGCCGCCGATCAGCCCGACGCCCTCGCCGCGGGCAACCTGGCCGCTTGCTCCCGAAACCGGCGTTTCCAGAAGGCGCAGCCCGCGCTTGCCGACGCGCTGCGCCAAGCGAGCGATACGCTCTGGGTCGCAAGTGCTCGCGCAAAGCACGATTTTGGCGGAGCCGTCGCCCGCGGCCGGCAACAGCTCCCGCTCGATCACGTCCTCGACCTGATCGGTGCTGAACACCGCAAGCACGATGGGATCGCAGCGCCGCGCGAGATCGCCAACGGAGTCAGCCGGATGGCCGCCTCGCTCCACGAGCTTGATATTCTTGGCGCGGTCGATGTCGAAGCCCACGACCTCGAACCCCGCGCCAAGCAAACGGCTCACGAATGCCTGGCCTAGCAGGCCGAGCCCAACCACGCCGACAGATTGTGTCACGAGCCTCACTCGGCGCTTGTTGTTCCTGCGATAGCAGCGTTCACTTTATCCCAAGGGCCGGTGCGGCGGACATCAACCGAGCGGCGCGATGGCAAGTTCGCGCGCGGCCGCGTCAAGACTCTCGCGCAACGCCTTGGATACGGGGATGCCGTTCTTCGTGCGGTCCTGCCGCTTGCGATGGCTCTGCTCTCCGGGCAGCCAGATGCGTTCGACCCCGGGCAATCGCTCGGCGCCGCGCATGACGCGCACCGCAGCATCGACCTGGCGCTTGAATGCCGCCGCCGGCGCGAAAGCGTCGATCGACAGCGCAACGATGGCGTGGCCGGTATTGGTGACCTTGCCCTGCTCCTTGACGAAATCGACGACCTCGCGTCCGAACGCCGCCTGGTTGAGCGCACCCGCCAGCAGTCCCACCATCAGGCTCAGCCCGTAGCCCTTGTAATCGCCGATCGGCAGCAGCAGCCCTTGCTCCGCGCGTTTGGGGTCGGTGAGCGGCTTGCCGTCGCGGCCGATCATCCAGCCGACCGGCAACTCTTCTCCGCGCTGCATCTTCAGACGCACCTTGCCGAAGGCAGCAACGGTCGGCGCCATGTCGAGGACGACCGGCGCCTCGTCTTGGGCCGGGACGGCGATTGCGATCGGGTTGGTGCCGAGCAAGTTCTCGGTCGAGCCCCAGGGCGGCAGGTGATTGTTGCTGCCGACGGCGAGATAGAGCCCGATCATGTCATGGGCGAGCGGCATCATGGCGTAGAGCGCCGCCGGGCCGGCATGGTTGCTCATTCGCGCGCCCACCCAGGCGAGGCCTGCGGCTTTGGCCTTCTCGATCGCCGTCATGGCGGCAAAACGCATGACCAGATGGCCCATGCCGTTATCGCCGTCGACAAGCGCGGTGGCCGGACGCTCCTCCACGATCCGGATGTGCGGACGCGCGTTGATCCCGCCCGCCTTGAGGCGCCGCAGATAGAGCGGCAGCCGGATCACGCCGTGCGTGTCGCTGCCGCGCAAATCGGCCTCGACCATCAGCCCCGCGACAATCTCCGCATCATCGGAGGAAAGTCCGGCAGCCTCGAAGGCGCGCATGATGAAAGCCGACAGTGCCGCCGGCGCGACACGCGGCGCATCGCTCGAGGCTGTGGGGTTGGGGGCGGCCTCTGCTGACATATCCACTCCTGCGGCTGCCGCTATGTCATATGGATCGCAGCGCCATTACAACCGCATTCTCGGCTCGCCCTCTTGCGTCATATCCGCAGGCGCGCAGTCGTGGCTCGGCTCTTTTGCGCCGGCGATTGTCCCTTGCCACGAGCCATGGCCTTATACGGACACTGCTCGCTTCGGGTGGAACGATCGCATGGCTCGCTACCGCGTTACGGTCGACACCGGAGGAACCTTTTCGGATTTCGTCGCTCTCAACGAGGAAACCGGCAAGCTCTCGATCGCCAAGCTGCCTTCGACGCCCGACGATCCCTCGCGCGCGATCGTTGCTGGGGTAGAGCAACTCATCGCAACGGCCGGTGAGTCAACCGAGATCGGATATTTCTGCCATGGCACGACGGTCGGGACCAACGCACTACTCGAGGGCAAAGGCGCCAAGACCGGCTTGTTGGTGACGGAAGGGTTTCGCGGCATCTATCCCGTCGGCGAGCAGGCACGGCCCTACGGCGCGGCGATCTTCGACGTCATGTACGACAAGCCGGCGCCGTTGGTGCCACATAGCCTGACCGGCGAAGTGAAGGAGCGCATCGATTTCCGCGGCAATGTGCTCCAGGCGCTCGACGAGGCGGCGCTGCGCGAAACGGTGCGCCAGCTCGCCGCAGAGGACGTCGAATCGATCGCCGTGTGTCTGCTGTTCTCGTTCCTTCATCCCGCGCACGAAGCGCGCGTGCGCGAGATCGTGCGCGAAGAGATCCCCGATTGCGACGTCTCGCTCTCCTGCGAGGTGCTACCGCAGATCCGTGAGTACTATCGGCTGAGCAGCACCGTCATCAACGCCTATCTGCAGCCGATCCTCACGCGCTACATCGCCGAGCTCGACCGGCGCCTGGACCGTGCCGGCGTCGCCACCCGGCAAAAATACATCATGCAATCGAACGGCGGGATGGCGACCTTTGCTGCCGCGGCGCGGCGCGCAGTCGCCACGGTGCTGTCGGGGCCGGCCGGCGGCGTCACCGCGGGCGTGCTCGCCGGCCGCATGATCCGGCTTCCCAACATCATCACCTTCGACATGGGCGGAACGTCATGCGACGTGGCGCTGATCAAGGACGGCGAGCCTTTGCTGTCGAGCCGCGGACAGGTTGCGCAGCGCGATCTCGCCGTACCCATGCTGGACATCAACACGGTGAGCGCTGGCGGCGGCACGATCGCGACGGTCGACGGCTTCGGTATGTTGCAAGTCGGACCGGCGAGCGCCGGCGCGGTACCGGGGCCGGCCTGCTACGGGCGCGACGGCGAGATGCCGACCATCACCGATTGCAACCTGGTGCTGGGCTATCTCGGCGAGGACGGCTTCCTCGGCGGGCGGATGCCTCTCGAGGCGTCCAAAGCGCGCGCCGCAATCATGGCCAAGGTCGCGCGTCCCCTCGGCCTTGATCTCATCGAGGCGGCCGAAGGCATCGTGCGCATCATCGATGTGAAGATGCAGGAGGCGATCAAGGCCATCTCCACCATGCGCGGGCACGACCTGCGCGATTTCATGCTGCTTGCCTTCGGCGGCGCGGGGCCGCTGCATGCGCCCCGCATCGCCCGCGAGCTCGGTATGGCAGGCGTCATCGTACCGCTTTATCCAGGGGTGTTTTCGGCGATCGGTTTGCTGATGTCCGACGTGAAGCACGACTACATCCGCTCGAAACTGGCGCCGCTGACCGAAGTCGCGCCCGAAGAGATGAATCATATCTTCGAGCAGCTGTCGGCGCAGGCGTTCACGGAGCTGCGCGGCGATGGCTTCGCGCCCGATCGCATCCGCATCGAACGGGCGCTCGACATGCGCTACGCCGGCCAGGGCTACGAGATCGCCGTGCCCTGCCCTGCCGAACCGTTGCGGCCGAGCAATCTGAAAGAGCTGCGCGTGAGCTTCGACCAGCGGCACCAGCGCATGTTCGGGCATATGGCGCCGGAGGAGCCGGTCGAGATTGTATCCTACCGGGTGCGCGGCCTCGGGCTCCTGCCGCCTGTCGAGATGCCGAAATTCGCGCGCACCGGCGCGGCACTCGAGGATGCACGTCGGGGGATGCGGCGCGTGCGCTTCGATGGAGCGGAGCGTGATTGCCCGATCTATCAGCGCGACCAACTCGATGTGGGCGCAAACTTTGCCGGCCCGGCGATCCTCGAGCAGCTCGATTGCACGACCGTCGTGCGCCCCGGGCATATCGCGCGCGTGGACGAGTGGAAGAACCTGATCGTGACGCAGGAGAACTGATCGCCGTGCACGCCATCGATCCCGTCGATCTCGAAGTGGTGAAGGCCAGTCTCTCCGGCATCGTGCAGGAGATGCAGAACTCGCTGTTCCGCACCGGCTTTTCTACCATCGTGCGGGAGTCGCAGGATGCGTCCTGTGCGCTGATGAACGCGCGCGGCGAGGTGGTGGCTCAGCACGTGGTGTTGCCGCTACACATCGGCGCCTTCCCGGCCTCTACCGCCGCCGTCATCGACGCATTCGGCGGCGGCATGGCGCAAGGGGACGCCTTCCTGATCAATCATCCCTACCAGGGCGGCAGTCCGCACGCGCCCGACATTGCCGTCCTTACGCCGTTCTTCGCGGACGGCGAGCTGTTCGGCTTCTGCGGCTCGATCGCGCACAAGAGCGACATCGGCGGCCCGGTACCGGGAAGCTGCTCGGGCCAAGCGCGGGAAATCTTCAACGAGGGGCTGCACCTGCCCGCCGTGCGCTACGAGACGGCCTATCGCCGCCACGGCGACATCGAGCGGCTGATCGGCGCCAACAGCCGCACCCCGGAACTCGTGCTGGGCGACATCCGCGGCCAACTCGGCGCCGACCGGCTGGGCGAGAGGCGGCTCGGAGAGCTCGTCGGCAAATTCGGCAAACGGGAAATCCTCGCCTGCTTCGATCGCCTACTCGAAATGTCGGAAGTAAAGGTCAAGCAGGCAATCGCCGAATGGAAGGACGGCCGTTTCGAGGCGGAGCGTTTCGTCGACGACGACGGCGTCGAGCTCGAGCGGCCGGTGCGCATCCACGTGGTCATCGAAAAGAGAGGAGACGCGCTTCATTTCGATTTCAGCGGCTCGGCGGACCAAACCAAGGGCCCCGCGAATATCCGCCCGCCCTTGGTGCAAGCAGCCTGCGCCTACGCGCTGATCTCGCTGATCGATCCGAACATGTATGTATCGAGCGGGCTTCTTCGCGGCTTCACCATGACGGCACGCGAGGGCAGCGTGCTAAACCCGCGGTTTCCCGCCCCGGTCAACACCTACAATCCCACCATCCATGCGCTTGTGGACGCCATCTTCGCCGCCGTGAGCCACGTCGTGCCGGGCAAGGCGCGCGCCGACGGCAGCGGCAGCCGCTCCATCATCCTAGGCGGGCGCAACACCTATACCGGCAAGGGCTATGTGCAATACGAGATCATCGCCGGCGGCGCCGGCGCGCGGGTGGGCAAGGATGGGGCCTCCGGCATCACGGTCAATCAAAGCAATGCCAAGATCGCGCCCGTGGAGATCATTGAGAGCGAATTTCCCACTCGCATCACCCGCTTCGAGCTGATCACCGATTCCGGCGGCGCGGGCGAGTTCCGCGGCGGGCTCGGCATCCGCCGCGAATATCTCAACCTCGCCGATGCGCGCTTCTCCATCCGCTCGATGAAGCATGCAATCCCCCCGAACGGCTGCGTCGGCGGCGAGAGCGGGCGTGCCGGCGATATCTGGATCAACCCGGAGCGCGCGGCGGCGAAGCGCTTGCCGACCCGCTACGCCGATTATCCCTTGCGGGCGCAAGACACCTTTCGACTCGATACCCCGGGCGGCGGCGGATATGGCGATCCGCTCGCGCGCGAGGCCGAACGCGTGCTGGCCGACGTGTGCGAGGGCGCCGTTTCCAAAGAGGCGGCGGAGCGCGACTATGGCGTGATCCTGCGGCCGGCCGGGCGATCATGGGCGATCGATGTGGCGGCCACGCAGGCGCGCCGTGCGCAGTTGAGGGCCGAGAAGGCCAAGAATGCGCCGCGATAGTAGGCGTACGCCGTGCCGTGCGCCGGCGATACCCAAGCCGATCAGCCGGATCGTCTACTACGGACGCGCCGCCTTCTGGCGTTTGAAGGCGCCAAAACCCGGGCGATAGGTCTTCTCATCGAGAAACTGCTTCATGCCTTGCGTGCGGCTGTCTTCCTTATCGACGAAACGCAAGGCATCGCTCTTGGCGTTGAGGTAGTCGGCGGCCTGCGGCTCGTTCATGAACCGCACGGCGCGCAGCGCCTCTTTAGTGTAGCGCAGCACGGCCGGGCTCTTCTCCATCAGTTTTTTAGCGAGCTTGATCGTCTCCTCTTTCAGCTTCTCCTTGGGATAGGAGAAGTTCACGAATCCGATCTCCTTGGCCTTCTTACCGTCGAACGTGTCGCCGGTGAGCGCGTAATACATGCCGTCGCGGAAGTTCAATGTCTGCGCGACGTTCCATGACACGATGCCGCCGGGCAGAATGCCCCAGTTGACCTCTGAAAGGCCGAACGGCGCTTCGTCGGCTGCCAGCGCGAAATCGCAGGCACAGACTTGCGTGAAGCCGCCGCCGAAGCAGTAGCCGTTGACCATGGCGATGGTCGGCTGCGGAAAGTTCGAGAGCCTGTGCCAGCGCCACTGATTGGAGGCGTAGCGGGCTTTGGCCCTCGCCGCCGGCGCATCGTCGTTGGCGCGGAAATAAAGCTTGATGTCTTGCCCCGCGCAGAAGGCATCGCCCGCACCGGTGAGCACGAGGACCTGGGTCTGCGGATCGACCGCGAGCTCGGCCAGCGCGTCGTCCATCTCGAGGTGGAGCTGCGGGCTCATGGCGTTGCGCTTGTCCGGCCGGTTCATGATCAGCCAAGTGATGCCATCCTGCTTCTCGATCAGGACGGTCTCGTATTTCTTCGTTGTCATTGTTGTCTCCTGGACGTGAGTTCACGCAAAGCGCACTACCTTCACGGCGGGCACATCAGTTCCGCAGGAAGCCTCGGATCGCCTCGGTGACGGCGGCGGCGCGCTCGATGTGCGGCAGGTGCCCGGCATTGGGAATCATGGTCAGCGTGGAGCCCGGGATCAGGCGGTGGAACGCCTCGGCGTAAGCCGGCGGAATGATGCGATCGTCGTCACCCCAGACGATGTGCGTGGGGACATTCACCCGGTGCAGCCAGCGCTCGAGCCGCGGGTTGAAGAAGCGGGGCTGCCACCCGAAGCGCGCGCTAGCGATGCGGTTGAGGATTGCGAGATCCTGATATTTGTCCGTGGCGGCGCGAGCCGCCGCTTCCTCGCCGAGCTTGGGGTCGGCATAGGCGAGGCGCGCCTGCTCCTCCGGATCGATGATGAAAATATCAGCCTTGCCTACGCCCTTGACGTGGATGCCGGCGGCCGAGACCAGCGTCAAGCTGCGCAGGCGCTGCGTCGAGCGCACCGCCATTTCAAGCGCAATCCAACCGCCCAGCGATTGCCCGACGATGTGAACGCCGGAGAGGCCAAGAACCTCGATGGCATCGAGATAGCAATAGGCGAGATCGGAAATGTCATCGATCCAGGCCGGCGCCTCCGAGCCGCCGAAGCCGGGATGATCGGGGGCAATGACGTCGAAGCGCTCTGCCAATGTATCGAGAAGGCCCGGCCAGTCCGCAAGCCCGTCGGTGCCGTGCAGGTAGATCAACGGCGCGCCCTTGCCGCCACGCGCCAGGCTGAGCTTGCAGCCATTAATCTCGATCGTCTGCCGAGCAAACTCCATGATCCAATCTGCCGTCCCACCGCCGCCCCGAAAAGGTAGGGGACGTTCGCAGACGGCTCAAACGGTTTCTGGCGCCGCGCATCTCTCGATCGGCGGCGATTGGCGACCGCTCGCAGTTTATTCAGATTTTACGCGGCGGCCCCGCTGCGCTCGTGGTAAGGGGTCCATGTCACCATGGAACTTTGCTACCATGCGCGGTGTTCCTACGGACAGGTTTCCCCCAAGATGCGCGGCGGGGCCGAGGGGTCGCCGGACGAATCATTACCTCTTCATGCCGGCGATTCATGGAGGTTTGCAAAATGGCTGAACTCACCGTCAATGGAAGGACTCACCAGGTCGATGTCGACCCCGAGACCCCGCTGCTGTGGGTGTTGCGCGACACGCTTGGACTGACCGGCACCAAATATGGCTGCGGCATCGCCCAGTGCGGCGCCTGCAGCGTGCATGTCGACGGCATTGCGATGCGCTCGTGCTCGGTGCCGTTGAGCGCAGTCGAGGGCCGTCAGATCACTACCATCGAGGGATTGGCGCAGAACGGCGTGCTGCACAAGGTGCAGCAGGCCTGGCTCGATCACGACGTGCCGCAATGCGGTTATTGCCAGTGCGGCATGATCATGGCGGTGGCGGCGCTGCTCAAGGACAAGCCGAAACCGACCGACGCCGACATCGACAGCAACATCACCAATATCTGCCGCTGCGGCACCTACCAGCAGGTGCGCGCGGCGATCCACGCCGCTGCCGCGAGCGCGTGAGCGGGGAGGCAGCCATGAATCACGTAGCGAACATCGATCGCCGCAGTTTCGTCGTGAGCGCAGCCGCCTTGGGCGGCGGCTTGACGCTCGGCTTCGAGCTTCCCTTCGCTGGCCCGCCGGTCGCGCGCGCGCAGGACGCGACGCCCGAGATCAATGCCTGGGTGGTGATCCGCCCCGACGACACCGTGGCCATTCGCATCGCCCGGGCCGAGATGGGCCAAGGCACGCTGACGGGGCTCGCGCAGCTCGTCGCCGAGGAGCTCGAATGCGACTGGTCGAAGGTCACAGCCGATCAGCCGACGCCGGGCCAGAACGTCGCCCGCAAGCGCGTGTGGGGCGATTTCTCGACTACCGGCAGCCGCGGCATCCGCGAGTCGAACGAATACGTGCGCAAGGGCGGCGCTGCCGCGCGCATGATGCTGATCCAGGCCGCCGCCAATACGTGGAACGTGCCGACCGCCGAGTGCACGGCCGAGAATAGCGTCATCACGCACAAGCCGTCCGGGCGCACCACCACCTATGGCAAGGTAGCCGAGGCCGCGGCAAAGCTCGAGCCGCCCGCCGAGGTCAAGCTCAAGGATCCCAAGGACTGGAAGATCGCCGGCAAGCCGGCCAAGCGGCTCGATACGCCGGACAAGCTGACCGGCAAGGCGCCTTACGCGATCGACGTGAGGCTGCCCGGCATGTTGTATGCCGCGGTGAAGGCGTGCCCCGTTCACGGCGGCAAAGTGAAAAGCTTCGACGCCGCCAAGATCGCCGGCAACAAGGGCGTGAAGCACGTCGTGCAGGTCGGTCAGACCGCCGTCGCCGTCGTCGGCGACAGCTGGTGGCGGGCCAAGACCGCGCTCGAAGCGCTACCGATCGTGTGGGACGAGGGCGAGAACGCCAAGGTCAGCAGCGCCTCGATCGGCGAGCTGCTCAAGGCCGGACTCGATGCGCAGGAAGCTTTCGTCGGCAACCAAAAGGGCGACGTGAAAGCAGCGATCGCCGGCGCGGCGAAGAAGGTCGAGGCAGTCTACGGCTATCCGTACCAGGCGCATGCGTGCATGGAGCCGATGAACGCAACCGCGGTCTACACGCCCGACAAATGTGAGGTGTGGACGAGCTCGCAGAATGCGGAAGCGGCGTTGGCCGCGACCTCCGAGGCGTCGGGGCTGCCGATCGCGAAGTGCGACGTGCACAAGTTCCTGCTCGGCGGCGGTTTCGGCCGGCGCGGACGGACCGATTACGTCACCCAAGCGGTGCTGATCGCAAAGCAGGTGCCGGGCACCCCGATCAAGCTTCTCTGGTCGCGCGAAGAGGATATGACGCAGGACACGTACCATCCGATCACGCAGTGCAAGCTCACCGGTGCGCTCGATGCCAACGGCAATCTCACCGGCTTGCACATGCGGATTTCCGGCCAGTCGATCCTGGCCACCCTCGCTCCTGCGCGGCTGCAGAACGGTCGCGACCCCGCGACCTTCCAGGGGCTCAATCCCGGCGGCTCCGAAGGCGCGTTCGGTTACGACGTTCCCAATCTGCTGATCGATCATGCCATGCGAAACCCGCACGTCACGCCGGGCTTCTGGCGCGGCGTCAACAACAATCAAAACGCGATCTATCTCGAGTGCTTCATGGATGAGCTCGCGCACGCGGCCGGAGAGGATCCGCTCGAGTTTCGCCGCAAGCTGATGGCGAAATATCCCAAGCACCTCGCGGTGCTCAATGCCGTGGCCGAGAAGATCGGCTGGGGACAGCCTGCCCCGCAAGGCGTCTATCGCGGGCTTGCCCAGCAGATGGCCTATGGCAGCTATGTGGCCGGGGCGGCGGAAATCTCGGTGGTGAGCGGCAGCAAGATCAAGATCCACCGCATCGTTGCCGCCACCGACCCGGGATACGCCGTCAATCCGGCCCAAATCGAACGGCAGGTTGCGGGCTCCGCGGCGTATGGGCTGACCGCGCTATTCAACGGCGTCTGCACCGTCAAGGATGGACGCATCGAGCAGCAGAACTTCGACAGCTACGACATCATGCGGATTGCCGAGATGCCGAAGGTGGAAACGGTCCTCATACCGTCGGGCGGCTTCTGGGGCGGCGTCGGCGAGCCGACGATCTGCGTCGCCGCGCCGGCCGTGCTCAACGCGTACTTTGCCGCCACGGGCCAGCGCATCCGCTCGATGCCGCTCAAGAGCCACAACATCTCGTTCGCGTAACGAGAACGAAGCGGCGGCCGATGCGGCCGCCGCTTTCATCGTGGAAAGATATTCAGACGCGCGGCCCGCGCCCGAGGCGTTGACGCTTACGTTCGCGTCGGCAAATTTTGCGCGCGCGATTTTTTTGAACTAATCTCAGGTCGATCGAACCGCCGTTTTGAAGCTCGGTCGGGAGAGACCCATGGCGCGTCTTACAGTGAATGGACGGGCCCACGACGTCGATGTCGATCCGGAGACGCCGCTGCTCTGGGTGCTGCGGGACACGCTCGGGCTCCTCGGCACCAAATACGGCTGCGGGATCGCGCAATGCGGGGCCTGCACGGTCCACATCGACCGCGCGCCGATCCGTTCTTGTTCGGTTCCGGTGAGCACGGCCGCTGACAAGCACATCACCACCATCGAAGGCCTGGGACGAAACGGCGCGCTCCATCCCGTGCAGCAGGCGTGGCTCGATCTCGAGGTTCCGCAATGCGGCTATTGCCAGAGCGGAATGATGATGGCGGTGGCCGCGTTGCTCGAGGAGAAGCCTCATCCGAGCGACGCGGAGATCGACGCCGCCATCACGAATATCTGCCGCTGCGGCACCTACCAGCGCATCCGCGCCGCGATCCACGCCGTCGCGGGCCGGCGCGTGAGCGGAGCGAGACTGCCGTGAGCCGCGTTCGCCTCGACCGCCGCTCCTTTCTCGCCAGCGTGGCCGCGGTCGGCGGCTCGCTGGTACTCGGCTTCGACATTCCGTTCGGCCCGCGCGCCACGCACGCCGCAACCTCCGCGCGCGAGATCACCGCCTGGATCGTGATCGAGCCCGACGAGACCGTGATCATCCGCGTCGCCAAATCGGAGATGGGTCAAGGCAGCTTTACCGCCTTGCCGATGCTGGTGGCGGAAGAGCTCGAATGCGACTGGAGCAAGGTGAAGGCCGAGTTTGCGCCACCGCACGAGAATCGCAAGCGGGACCGCGTCTGGGGCAACATGTCGACGGGCGCGAGCCGCTCCGTCAGCGCCTCCCAGAATGATTTGCGCCGCGCCGGCGCTACCGCGCGCGCGTTGCTGATCGCGGCCGCCGCCGCGCGCTGGAACGTACCCGATGCCGAATGCACCGCCGCGCAAGGCGTGATCACCCACCGCCCGAGCGGCCGCAGGATCACGTTCGGCCGGATCGCAGCGGCGGCGGCCGATATCGCTCCCCCCACGCAGGTCGCCTTGAAGGACCCGAAGGACTGGAAGCTGATCGGCACGCGGCAAAGGCGTCTCGATGTTCCCGACAAGGTTGCGGGCAAGCCGATCTACGCCATCGACGTTCAGCTGCCGAACATGCTCTACGCGGCGATCATCCAATGCCCGGTGTTCAAGGGTTCGCTCAGATGGGTCGACGAGAGCAAGATGTCGGGCATGAAAGGCGTCCGCCGCGTGGTGAAGCTCGCGGATGCTGTCGCCGTGATCGCAGACAGCTGGTGGCAGGCGCAACGGGCGGCGCAGGCGCTGCCGGTGAGCTGGGATTTTGGTGAGAACTCCACCGTCTCCAGCGGCAGCATTCGCGCGCACCTGCAAGCCGGGCTTACCGCCACGGATGCGCGCGTCGGCCGCAACGACGGCGATGTCGAGCGCGCGCTCGCGCATACGATCAAGCGGGTCGAAGCGGATTACGAGGTGCCCTTTCTCGCTCACGCCACGATGGAGCCGCAGAACTGCACCGCGCAGGTGACAGCGGATGTGGTCGAGGTCTGGGCGCCGACCCAGGACGGCGAGACCGCGCTCGCGATCGCGGCCGATGCCGCCGGCGTGCCGCCGAGCAAAGTCGTGATTCACAAAATGATGCTCGGCGGGGGCTTCGGCCGACGGGGGATCTTTCAGGACTTCGTGCGCCAAGCGGTGCTGATCGCGAAAGAGGTCGGCCAGCCGGTGAAGCTCGTCTGGACGCGCGAAGAGGACATCCGCCACGACTTTTATCGTCCGGTGGCAATGGCAAGGCTCGTCGCCGGGCTCGACGCCGCCGGCACGCCGATCGCCTGGTCAATCCGCATCGCCGGCCAGTCCATCATTGCGGCGGTATCTCCGCGCGTGATGCAGTTCGGGGTCGACAGGAATTTTCTCCAAGGCCTTTTGGAAGACATGCCTTATGGCGTGCCGAACTATCGCCTCGATTTCGCGATGCGCAACACCCACGTTCCTGTCGGGGTCTGGCGCAGCGTCAACCATTCGCAGAACGCGTTCTTCAAGGAAAGCTTCGTCGACGAGATGGCCTTTGCGGCCGGTGCCGATCCCTATCTGTTCAGGCGCAAGCTGTTGGCGGGAAAGCCGAGAGAGCTTGCGGTGCTCAACGCCGTTGCGACCCGTGCCGGATGGGGCACGTCGCCGCCGGGGGGCGCATTCCGCGGCATCGCGTTCCATAACTCGCAAAACAGCATCTGCGCGCAGGTGGTCGAGGCCTCTGTCGCCAGCGACGGCAAAGTGCGCGTGCACCGCGTCGTCTCTGCGATTGACGCCGGGCACGTGGTCAACCCGCTCACCATCGAAATGCAGACCGAGAGCGCAGTCGTGTTCGCGCTGACGGCGGCGCTTTACGGCGAGATCACCATCAGGGACGGACGGGTCGAGCAGGCGAATTTCCACGACTATCCGATGCTGCGTCTGGCGGACATGCCGCGGATCGAAACCGTCATCGTCCCGGGCGAGGGCTGGGGCGGGATCGGCGAAACCGCCGTGCCGCCGCTCGCCCCCGCCTTGTGCAACGCCCTCTTCGCGGCGACCGGCAAGCGCATCCGGTCCCTGCCGCTCAAGAACCACGATCTCAGCAGCGCATAACGAGCGGGCGCAATCGGCACCCCTTCGCATCGGGAGCCCCCGGCATGAACGCCACACGCATCGGGAGTGTTGCCGCCTTAGGATTTATCTTTGCCGGTCATGTTTCGGCGGCCGGATTGACCGAAGCACCGCCCGGCGCGCTCTCCTGTTCCGGCTGTCATTCGAGTACGCCCGCGGCGGACACCGCCGTGCCAGGACTGATCGGCCGCAATCCCGCGGACATCGTCGCGGCCATGCAGGCGTTCAAGACGGGACAGCTTCCATCGACCGTGATGGAGCGAATCGCCAAAGGATTTTCCGAAGACGAGGTCAAAGCAATCGCAGCCTGGTACGGCGCGCAAAAAGATTGAGGAATGGAGGCCGATCATGAGGCGCACAAACCGGCGTGAATTCCTCAAAACCGTCACTGCCGGCGCGGCCTTGTTGCCGCTCCCGGCCATTGCGCAAGGCGCAGGCGCTCGCGTCGTCGTGGTGGGCGGCGGATTTGGGGGCGCGACCTGCGCCCGTTTCATCAAACGCATCGATCCGCGCATCAGCGTGACCCTGGTCGAGGCGAACCGCACGTTCATCGCCTGCCCGTTCAGCAACTTGGTGATCGCCGGGTTGCGTGAGCTCGCCGCACAACAATTCGGCTACGATCGGTTCGCGACCGATCAGGTGGCCGTCCAGTTTTCGCCCGCGACCGCCATCGATCCCCAGCGACGGACGGTGACGCTTGGCAATGGCGCGGAGCTTGCCTATGACCGCCTAGTGCTCTCGCCTGGCATCGACATCCGCTGGGACGCCCTGCCCGGCTATACCGAGACGGCCGCCGAACGCATGCCGCATGCCTGGAAAGCCGGCGAGCAGACGCTGCTACTGCGCCGGCAGCTCGAGGCGATGGAGGACGGCGGCACCGTCGTGATCTCGGCGCCCGCCAATCCCTTCCGCTGCCCGCCAGGTCCTTACGAGCGGGCAAGCCTGATCGCCTACTACCTCAAAACCAAGAAGCCGAAATCGAAGCTGATCATCCTCGATGCCAAGGACGCCTTCTCCAAGCAGCGCCTGTTCGAGAACGCGTGGAAAGCGCTCTATCCCAATCTCGAATGGGTATCGTTATCGAAGGGCGGCAAGGTTACTTCGGTCGACGTTGGTGCGATGACGCTGATCACGGATTTCGACCGCCACAAGGCCGATGTCGCAAACGTCATTCCGCCGCAGAAGGCGGGCCGCATCGCCGAGATCGTCGGCGTCGCCGATCGCACCGGTTGGTGCCCGATCGACGCTGTCACGTTCGAATCCAAATTGCAGCCCAATATCCACGTCGTCGGCGACGCCTCGATCGCAGGCGCGATGCCGAAATCCGCGTTCTCGGCCAATGCCCAGGCCAAGGTCTGCGCCGCCGCGGTGGCGAAGCTTCTTGCCGGCGGCACGCCGGATGAGCCGAGGCTCATCAACACCTGCTACAGCTTGGTGGCGCCCGACTACGGCATCTCGATCGAAGGCGTGTACCGGCCGGCGGATGGTCAGATCAAGGACATCGAAGGGACGGCCGGCGTGAGCCCGCTCGATGCGCCGAACGCCACGCGCGCGCTAGAAGCCACTTTCGCGAATGCCTGGTTCAAAACGATCACCACCGAAGTTTTTGGCTGAGCGTTGCGGCGCGCGCATCGCGGCGATCGCGCTCGCCGCGATGATCGCAGCATGCGATGGCGCGCGGGCCGAAGAGCAACTGCGTCCTTATACCGTCGTTGGAGACGCAATCCCGCATTCGTTGACCGGCGCAAAGGGCGATGTGGAACGCGGGCGCAGTATCGTCGTTAACCGGCAGGAGGGGCTCTGCCTGCTCTGCCACAACGGGCCCTTCCCGAAGGAGAAGTTCCAGGGCACACTCGCACCAGACCTCAAAGGAAGCGGAGCGCGCTGGTCTGAAGGTCAGCTGCGGCTGCGGATCGTGGATGCGAGCCGGCTCAACCCGAACACGATCATGCCGCCCTATTATCGAGTCGATGGTCTCACGCGCGTCGCCCCGGCGTTTCAAGGCAAGCCGGTGCTGAGCGCGGAACAGATCGAGGATGTCGTCGCCTATCT
The DNA here is from genome assembly GCA_035601615.1 of Xanthobacteraceae bacterium. Classification (GTDB taxonomy): domain Bacteria; phylum Pseudomonadota; class Alphaproteobacteria; order Rhizobiales; family Xanthobacteraceae; genus VAZQ01. The sequence continues at coordinate 30,550 of DATNNX010000252.1, read as the reverse complement.
CGCGACGCTGCGCGAGGAGTGAGCACCATGACCCGCGACGACGGCACGCTGCAGAGGACACGGCGCCGCTTCTTGCTCGAGACGGCAGCGCTCGCCGGCGCCACAGGCATCGTGTTGCCGCTTGCGGTCGAGCAAAGCTCCGCCACGCCGGCATCGATGCACGCCGCGATCCGAAACGTCGTCGGCGAGGCGCCGCTCAAGAAGGGCAAGGTCAAGATCGACGTGCCCGCATTGATCGAGAACGGCAATGCCGTTCCGCTCACGGTGTCCTGCGAAAGCCCGATGACGCAAGACGACCACGTCAAGGCGATCCACGTCTTCACCGAGAAAAATCCGCAGCCGAACGTCATCGGCGCTGGTTTCGGCCCACGCGCCGGGCGGGCGAGCTTCTCGACCCGCATTCGCCTCGCCGATACCCAGAAGGTCGTTGCCGTGGCGCAGATGAGCGACGGCTCGTTCTGGTCGGACGAGGTCGAGGTTGTCGTCACCCTTGCCGCGTGTCTCGAAGGGAGCTGAGCATGGCGCGCGCCCTCATCAATGCGCCGGCGAAGGCCAAGCGCGGCGAAGTGATCGAGATCAAGACGCTGATCTCGCATGTCATGGAGACCGGCTTTCGCCCTGACAGTACCGGGAAGCCGGTGCCGCGCGACATCATCACCGAATTCACCTGCAAATATAATGGAGAGGAAATTTTCCGCGCCGAGCTGTTCCCGGCTATCGCCGCCAATCCGTTTCTGACCTTTTTCACCGTTGCCGGCGAAAGCGGCACGCTGAGCTTCGAATGGACCGGCGACAACGGCTTTACGGCGGCCGAGTCCGTCAATATCACGGTCGAATGACGCGGGCGGCCGCTGCTGTTTTCATGCTTGCCGCCTTGGGCGCTGCGGCGGCTGCGGCGGACATTCCGTTTTCGGAGCGCAAGTCGGGTTACGACTTCATGGCGCGAGAGACACGCGCGATGCAGGACGACGATAGCGCCAATCCCGCCACGTTGTGGGTGCTCGACGGCGAGACCCTCTGGCAGCGTAAGGAGGGTTCTGCCGGCAAATCATGCGCGGACTGCCACGGCGACGCGGGCACGAGCATGAAAGGCGTGGCGGCGCGCTATCCCGCATTCAACGCGGTGCGCGGCCGCCCGGTCGATCTCGAACAGCGGATCAATATGTGCCGCACTCAACAGCAGCGCGCGACCCCGCTTGCCTTCGAAAGCAAGGAGCTGCTGGCGCTCACAGCCTATATCGGGGAGCAATCGCGCGGCATGCCGATCGACATCGCGGATGACGCGCGGATAAGGCCTTTTCTGGAAGCCGGCCGCGCGATGTTCATAGAGCGCCAAGGCCAGCTCAATCTCGCCTGCGCGCAGTGCCACGACGACAATTGGGGCCAAAAGCTTGCCGGCGCGGCGATCCCGCAGGGCCATCCGACCGGATATCCGCTCTATCGCCTCGAGTGGCAAACGCTCGGATCGCTGCAGCGGCGGCTGCGCAACTGTCTGTTCGGCATGCGCGCGGTCTCTTATCCCTACGGAGCGAGCGAACTTGTCGATCTCGAGCTTTACCTGATGTGGCGCGCGCGCGGCATGCCGGTCGAAACGCCGGCGGTGCGCCCTTAGCGGCAATCGCCAAAATTGTGAGTCGCTCCGCTCGGCATCACTGTGTCCGGTGGAAATCCTCCTCCGGCGAGGGGCCCCACACGTTGGTCTTGCCCGGCGTCCAGCGCTTGGGCCGCTGCGGCGTGTCGCGGTGCCAGGGCCGCGGCTCGAAATAGCCGAGCTCCTCGTCGATCATTTGATCGAGCTCGGAGAAAAATTCAACGACCTGGTCATCCGGATTGCGATGGTAGGTGGCGACGTTGTGCCCCGGCCCATGCCGCAAGGGACCCCAGATGATCGGCACCTGTTTCTGGCCCATAACGTCGCAAGAGTTCTGGAGATGCATGAAATCCTTGAGCTCGAAGGCGATGTGATGCAGCTTCACGTCGGGCCCGGTGAAGAAATTCACGGTGTGATGATCCGTGTTGCAGCGCATGAAGCAGAAAAAATCCCCGATCCAATCGGAGACGCGAAAGCCGAGGACCCGCTCGTAGAACGCAACCGTGCGCTGGATGTCGGGCGTGAAGAAAGCGACATGCCCGAGCTTGAGCGGCCCGACGCCGGCGACCTGCGCGTGCTTGGCGAGATAGCTCCAGTCTTTGAACAGGTCGATAATGGTTCCTTTGTCGTCCTTGAACGACAGGACTTGGCCCATGCCGGGAACGGAATCGTTGCGCAGTTCGCTGCGTACGCCGTCCTTGGATAGCTCGCGCGCCAATTCGCCGAAATCGGAATTGGCCGCGACCTCGAAAGACAGCTTGATGCAGTGGGCCCGATCCGCCTTGTTGAGCTCGATCACCAGCTGCCCGATCTTGGTGGCGAGAAAGGCGCGATCCTTTTCGCGCTCGGCGACGATCAGTCCCATGAACTCGCCGTAATAAGTGATGGCCTTTTCCAGATCGGGCGTCTCGAAGGTCGCGTGACCGACGCGTCTCGCTTTGACCATGACGTTTTCTCCTTTTTGTCCTCCGAGCGTGCACGCCGGACCAAGCCTCGTGATATCGCCGCTGATGGCTGCTATGCCGGCTCTCGCCGCGCTTTATCCTACCCCTTCGGCTCGTCCTCGCCAGCCCTGCAACACGCGCTCCAGGTAGCCGATGTATGCACGGATGAGATGGAGGGAGTTCGACGCGCTCGACAAGATCGATATATTGGGCGAAAGCTTTCGCCGGCGGCCGAGGGAACAGGGGGAGAAACACACATGGACGGCTACAAGCTCGCGACCTACCAAGCCTCCGATGGCGCGCGCGCGGGGCTGGTGATCGACGACAAGGTGTTCGATGCCGCCAAACTCACCGGCAAAGCCGCCTATGCAACGGTGCTCGGCATCCTCGAGGACTGGAGAACGGCGCAAGGCGTCCTGCGCAAGGCGGCTGCGGCGGCGGGCAAGAGCCGCATCAAGCCGCTGCCGCTCGGACGCGCGAAATTATTGGCACCCGTGCGCTGGCCATCGGCGATCTATTGCGCCGGCGCCAACTATGCCGATCATGCCGCGGAAATGGCCCGGCGCATGAACCGGCCGCCCGAGCCAGATCCGCACACCCAAGGCCTCAAGGCATGGCATTTCATCAAGGCGGCGCGAACGCTCGCCGACCCCAGCGCGACGGTGAAGATTTCCGGGTACTCGAGCGAGATGGATTGGGAGGTCGAGCTTGCGGCGGTGATCGGCAGAGCGGCCAAAAACGTGCCCCAGGACAAGGCGCTCGATTACGTTGCCGGCTATACCGCGGCAAATGACCTGTCCGCGCGCGACCGCGGGCGGCGGGCGAACATCAGCGACACCTCCCCGTTCAAGTCCGATTGGACCAAGCACAAGACCTTCGACGGGTCCTGCCCGCTGGGCCCTTGGATCGTGCCGGCGCGCGACATCGGCAACCCGCAAAAGCTCAGCCTCAAGCTGTGGGTGAACGACGTCCTCAAGCAGGACTCCCACAGCAAGAATATGATCTTCAATCTGGCCGAGCAGATCGCGCAATTATCGAGCGGGATGACGCTCCATCCGGGCGACATCATTCTCACCGGCACGCCCGCCGGGGTCGGCGCGGCGCGCGGGGAATTCCTCAAGGCGGGCGACGTCGTCAAAATCTGGATCGAGAAAATCGGAACGCTGACCAATAAGATGGCGTGATTGCGCGGCGCTTCGGCCTCGCAAAGGCATGCCGTTCGACATGCCGGACCACGCCTTGGCGCTGGTTCTGTTCCAGCAATTGTATTATACAAATTCGGATGGATGCCGATTCCGCCGCCACAAGGGGTATCCCAAAGTCAAGCGAACCAATCGCAGGAAACGTCAAGGAGGCGTCGCAGCATGGCCGAGCAGTATGTCGGCAAGATCGCCGAGTTCAAGGACGGCGACCGCCGGATCATCTTCGCCGGAGACAACGAGATCGGCATCTTCCGGCATGAGGGCCAATTCTACGCCTACAGCAATTTCTGCCTGCACCAGGGCGGCCCCGCTTGCGAAGGCCTCACCATCGCCAAAGTCGAGGAGCGGCTGTTGCCCGACAAGACCTCGCAGGGACTCTACTTCTCCGAGAACGAAATGCATTTCGTCTGTCCGTGGCACGGCTACGAATACGACATGAAGACCGGCGAATGCGTGTCGGATCGCAAGCTCAAGCTGCGCAAGTACAAGGTGCTGGAGAAAGGCGACGAAGTTTATGTCCTCACCTAGGGCGGCAAAGGCCGCGCGGCGCGCGGCAGTGACGGCGCGGCCGGCCGCAAAGCGCACCAGAGGCGCCAAGTCGGTCGAGCGAGAACCAAAACCGGCGGGTGAAACCGCGAACGGTGCCGGCTCCGGACAGGCGAAGCGGCTTGCCGCCGAGCTCGAGCGGGCGCTTGCCAGCGGCCGGCGCGATGCACTGAGCACCGAGGCGCTGCAGGCGCTCATGGCCGCCGTGTGTAAGACCTACGCGGCACAAGTCGAGGCGGGCGATGAGGTGCTGCCGCTTCCGCAGCGTGGCGGCGCCACCGCCACCGAAGTCATGATCACCGCGAGCGGGCTGCTCAAGGCTGCCAATCTCGCCGTATTCGAACTCGGCATGTGGCAGAGCTGGACCGGCCGTTAGGCCGAACGCGGCTTTGCCTGCAGGACGCAAGCAGGATTTGGAAAACCCAGGAGACGAACCATGGACCTCCTCGCTGAACGCGGTCGACGCGTCTCTGTCGATGAGTTGAACACCAGCAGACTTCTCGCCCACGCCCGCAAGCAGGCGGTGCGGCGCAAGCTCGACGATATTCTCATCGTCGATGTGGACGCGCACCACTACGAAAACGAGCACTACAGCGACATCCTGCCCTACATGGAAAACGACGTGTTCCGGCAGTGGACCATGGGCGGCCGCGGCCTGACCGATCGCGGCTCGGTCGTGCCGACCAACGCGGGCTTCATCCAGGACATGGGCGGGCGCGTGACCCGCTATCCGCTGCGGCGCTCCGAGAAGACGGAGCAAAACGGCAAGCATCGCGACGTGCAGCTCGGCGAGCGCTGGATGGATGCGATGAGCGTGGACTACTCCTGCCTGTTCCCGACCGGCATGCTCAACATCGGCATGCATCCGCAGAAGGAGATGGAGGCGGACCTCTGCTGGGCCTACAACCGCTGGGTCACCGAGAAGGTGCTGCCCGAGGCGGACGGGCGCATGTATTCCATGCTGTGCCTGCCGTTCTCTGATCCAGCCGCCTGCGTGCGCCAGGTCGAGACCTTCGGCAGCCGCAAGCACGTGACCGGCTTCATGGTCACGACGGTGCGCCACCTGCAAGTCAACGATAACGCCTATATGCGGCTCTACCGCATGCTGGAGGAGCGCGGGCTCGCGCTCGCATTCCACTCCGGGCCGAACTGGAACGAGCCGGTGTTCCGCGCCTGCAACCGCTTCCTGTCGGTGCACGCGCTCGGCTTCACCTTCTACAACATCCTTCACTGCACCAATTGGGTGATCAACGGCATGGGCGAGCGCTTCCCCAAACTGCCGGTGATCTGGATCGAATCCGGGCTCGCTTGGGTTCCGTTCTTGATGCAGCGGCTCGATCACGAATTCATGATGCGCCCGTCGGAGGCACCGCTCCTCAAGAAGAAGCCGTCCGACTATATGCGCGACATGTACTATTCCTCGCAGCCGATCGAGATCCAGGACCGCCAGGCGCTGGAATGCACGTTCCGCATGATCAACGCCGAGACGCAGCTCCTCTACTCGTCGGATTATCCGCACTGGGACTTCGACCTGCCGGCCACGATCTACGACTTGCCGTTCCTCTCGGAGAAGGGCAAGCACAACATTCTCGGCGGCACCGCCGCGCGGCTGTTCAAGCTGCCGCCGCGCAATGAAAAGCAGCGGGAGAACCTGAAGCGCTTCGGCAATCTCGCCGCCGCGGCTTAGCCATCGGAGTAGCGGCCGGCGCGCGCGAACTCGGTCGGCGACCGAATAGGGCGGACCCGCGCTTGGCGCTACGATGACTGTACTTGCGCGCGCCGCTGGATGCGCAGCTCGATCGATCGTAGTCCTGCGACGATCACGACGAGGGGAACGATCTGAATCACACCTAGCGCCGCGACCGCGCCATAGCTGCCGCCCTCCTCCCACATCGTCAAACTGATGGTGCCCAGCACGTGCGTGCCGGGGCCGACCAAGAAGATCGACGCGCCGAGCTCGCGCACCGCCAGCACGAAGACGTAGATCCAGCCTGCCAGCAGCACCGGCGCGAGAAGCGGGAGCAAGATGCGCGTGAAAGTCTGGGCGAGCCCGGCACCCGAGACCGCCGCCATCTCCTCGAGCTCGCGATGAATTTGCGCGATCCCGCTCGACGCAAACCGCATCCCGTAGGGAAGATACAACGTCACATAGGCAACCAGCAGGATCCAGATCGTGTTGTAGATGGGAATCGGCAGCATGAGATAGGCGATGAGGATTCCGGCGCCGACAATGACCCCCGGTATGGCGATCGGCGCAAAGGCGAGCACGTCGAGGATGAGGGCGTAGCGCGGCAGCGACCGCTGCGCGATCCAGGCCATGACGAAGGTGAGGCCGGCAACGATAGTCGCGGCCATTGCCGCGAGCAGCACGCTCGTTTTCACCGCCGCGAGAAATATCGGATAGCTCAGGATGAACTCGTAGTTCTCGAGCGTCGCCCGCGCGGCTGTGAAGACGAACGGCTGCGCCAGATTGCGGAAGAAGGACTGCCAAAGGAGCGTGACGAGCGGCAGGCCGAGCGCGAAGACGAACATCGCGCCGACCCCCAGCGCGATGGGCCAGCGGGCGCGCCCGAGCTTGATACGCGCCGGCCGGTACCCTTTACCGGTTATAGTGGCGAAAGCTTCCGCGTGCTGGGTGACGCGACGATAGAAGAATACGGCAAGCACGCAGATCGCGAGCAGCGCGAGGCCAAGCGCGCTTGCCACTCCGAAAGCCGGCGGCGCGGCGATGATGGCGCCCTGGATGTCTGTGGTAAACACGTCGATGCGCGCCGGCCGGCCGATGAGGCGCGGGACCTCGTAGGAGGCCATGCCCATCACGAACAGCAGCAGCAGCGCGGAAAGAATCGCGGGCCGCAGCAACGGCAGCGTGACCTTGATGAAGACTTGCAGGTAACTTGCGCCGGCCATGAGCGCGGCCTCCTCCATGCGCAGGTCGAGCGCGCGCAAGGCCGGCCCCAGCATGAGATAAGCGAGCGGAAAATAGTGGCTTGCCAGCGCCCAAATCATGCCGGTCATCGAATAGATATTGAGCGGCGCTTCGCTCAGCCCGAAGGCCGTTTTGAGGGCCGCGTTGCCCCAGCCGATGTTCGGGCTGAGGACGAAGATCCAGGCCATCGCCATCAATAATCCGGGCACCGCGAAAGACAGCAGCGACATGACGTGAAACAGGCTTCCGCCCGGCGCGTCGGTGCGCTCGACAACCCAGGCGACGAGCGCGCCCATCACGAATGTCGCCAGGGCCGTGCCGAGCGCAAAGACCACGGAATTCCAGAGCAGTCCCGGAATGTGCCAACTCGAATAAGCCTCGACAAAATTATCGAGCGACAAGCCGCCCGGCCCGAATCCGGTATCCTCAGTGAAGGCGTTGTAGAGGAGCGCCGAGAGCGGAACGAAAACGAGCCAAACCACGACGACAACGCACCCGACGAGCATGAGGTTTGGCAGGCTCGCGACAGCAGCCAAGCGGCCGACAGCCGCTACGCCGGGTAGATCGTCTAGACGGCCGTTGGCAATACTCAAACAGCACGCTCCGATCTCCCTCTCCCCGCTTGCGGGGAGAGGATGCGCTCCCGGCAGGCGGGGAGAGGCAAGACGAGGTAAGGAGAAGAAAAACTCACCGCCCCTTGAACAGCTGATCGAAACGCCGCTGCCATTTGCGCTCCTCGTCGGGGCTCATCAGCACGGTGATGACTTTCTTCTGGGTCAGCGCCGCGATGACACCCGGCGGGTTCGACTGCACGTCCTGACGCGTCGGCAATCGTCCAAACTTGGCGAGAAACGCTTGGCATTCGCGGCTGAGCATGAAATTGGCGGCAAGGCGGGCCGCGCTCGGATGCGGCGCCCTCGCATTCACCCCGACCTGTCCGAAGAACAGCGTGACCGGGTCGAGAGGCCAGACGTCGATCGGGGCGCCACCAAGTTTGACGTTCATCGACAGGTTCACGTAATTGTTCAGCGACACCCAATATTCGCCAGCGCCGGTCGCTCGCGCCATGGCGAGGTGGCCGTCGGTGACGACGGGCCGCAGCGTTGCCACGATGCGTTTGACGAGCTCGGCGCCCTCGCCCTCACCGAAATGCTCGATCATCGCCTTGAGCCATTCGTTGTCGGTGCCGTCGATTGCGACCTTGCCAGCCCACTCCTTGCGCTGCGCAAACTCCTCGTAGCCGCGTGGCAGCTCGGAGGCTTTCACGCGTTCGGTGTTGTAAGCCGGCGAATTGTAATTGGCATAAACGCCCCACCAGCGTTTGCCCGGATCTCGCGCCTGCGAAGAGATGTTGGTCGCCTCGGGCGGCTCGTATTGCGCCAGCATCTGCGGCGGCATCTTGTTGATGGTCGCGGTCTGCACGATATCGTAGGACCGCTGCCCGGCACGAAACTCGATTCCCATGCGCGACATCAGCACCGCGTCCGATGCGCGCACATATTCGACCGCGATGCCGGTCGCCTCGGTGAACAGTTTGAACAACGGCAGACCCTCTTGCTCGTTGGTCGAGGAATAGACGATCAGCGAGCCTTCCGCTTTCGCCGCCGTGAGCAAGGCCGGGTCGAGCCAAGAGGGCGGCGCCTGCGCGCCAGCCGGTCCGGCTCTAAGAACCGGAACGAGCGACAGAGAAAGCGCCAGAACTCGGAGGGATATGGCTTTGGGAGAGCCTTTCAATTTCTTCTCTCTTGGGGCTGGGCGGGTCCCGTCACATTTTCGCTCAGCTCTTGCCTCGCCGCGAGGAAGCCGTGCTCGAGCGCGCGGGGGCGGCGCCGCGCATCCACTCGATTCTCTGCGCGTTGGATTGCGCGCGAAGCAAGCATATCTGAGGTGTGATAATTGACAAACGAGCTTCGGTGCCCGATGAGGCTGGCGCTGCCGCGGGAGACACATCGGTGAATAGAACGACGGCCGCAGCGGGCGAGGCGAGGCCGGCACACACGGCGGGTGGCCTCATCGAGATGCGTGTGAGCGCGATCCGCTACGCGGCGCGCGACACAAACGCCTATGAGTTTGCGCCAGTGGACGGAAAGCCGTTGCCGCCCTATGACCCCGGCGCCCATATCGACCTGCACTTGCCGAATGGGCTCATCCGTCAGTACTCGTTGATCGAGCCGGAGCCCGATCCTTTAAGCTACACCGTCACCGTCAAGCGCGATCCGGCAAGCCGCGGCGGCTCGCGCTGTGTGCACGACGAGCTGCGCGTCGGCAGGACGCTCAAGATCAGCGCGCCGCGCAACAATTTCCCGCTGGGGGAGGACGCCGGCCATGTCGTGCTCCTGGCCGGCGGCATCGGCATCACCCCGATCTGGTGCATGGTGCAGCGCTTGCACAAGCTCGGACGCTCCTGGCAGCTCTACTATGCCTGTCGCTCGCGCGCCGACATGGCCTTCTTGCAAGCGCTCGAAGCGATCGGCCATACGCACTTCCATTTCGACGACGAGCACTGCGGCAAAGTCCTCGACGTCAACTCGATCGTCACCGAGGCGCCACGTGAGGCACACCTCTATTGCTGCGGACCCACCCCGATGCTCAAGGCATTCGAGGCGGCGACCGCGGATTGGCCGCGCGCGCAGATCCACGTCGAATATTTCACGCCCAAGCAAGGGGCCGACAAGAAGGGCGGGTTCGTGGTCGAACTCGCGCGCTCGGGACAGGAATTCGTCATCCCCGAGGGCAAGAGCATCCTGCAGGTGCTGCTGGATGCCGGCGTCGACGTCGACTATTCCTGCGAACTCGGCATCTGCGGCGCGTGCGAGCAGCGGGTGATCTCCGGGGTCCCCGAGCACCACGACGCCATCCTCACCGAGGAGGAGCAGGCCTCCAACACCAAGGTCATGATCTGCTGCGCCGGCTGCAAGAGCGAGCGGCTGGTGCTGGATTTGTAAGCTGTCGTCCTCGCGAATGCGAGGACCCATAACCACCGAGTCTGGGATATGGGTCCCCGTTGCGCGGGGACGACCATTACATGAGCTGGATTCGATGCTACTGGTTGAGCAACGGAATGCTCTTGTAATCCGCCGGCTTCGGAATCGTCTCCAGATAAGCGTGAATGTCCGCGAGGTCGTCGTTCGACAAGATGGCCTCGGAGTACGGCGGCATGGCGCGATTGCTGGTGCGCACGAAAGCCGTGAATGTCTCGATCGGCATGGGGTCCGGCGCGAGCTTGGGGCCGGTGACGGCGCCTTGACCTTGCGTGCCGTGACATTGCCAGCAGCCGTGCTGCAGGTAGGCCGCCTTGCCCTTCTCGGCCGAGGCCGCGTACGCGCCACCGCAGGTCAAGAGTAGGCCGGCGGCAAACGCCACCGGCCCGAATACGTGAAGCATGCGCATCGGGGGGTCTCCTAACGCGGCTGCGTCCACACATTGAGGAGCGCGGGCTGTCCCGATTTCACCACCGCGACCGCTTCCTTAAGCGCCGGCCCGAGCTGCGCCGGATCGTTGATCGGACCTTTCGCCCACCAGCCCATGGACTCCGCGAGCTTGTGATATTCGATGTCGGGATTTTCGATGCGGGTGCCGATCGGACCCAAGTCGCCGCCGAGGCTTGCCACACGATTGCGGAAATTCGAGAGGCGCTGGAGGTGCATGACTTCTCGGTGATAGCCGCGGTTGTTGTGCATCACCGCGAGCAGCGGGATTTTGTGCCGCGCCGCGGTCCACAGCACGCCCGGCGCATACATGAGGTCGCCGTCGGCCTGAATGCTCACGGAAAAACGGCCGAGATCGCGATTGGCGAGCGCCGCGCCGATGGACGCGGGCGCGCCGTATCCCTCGCCAGAGCCGCCCGATCTCCCAAGCCAATGGTAGTATCTTTCCATCGGCCAGAGCCTCTGCGGCCAATTGCTCATGTCGCCTGAAGAGGCGACCAGGGACCAATCGAGATCTTTGATGTGCGCCCACGTCTCCATGGTGAGACGAGCGGTGCTGACCGGGCTTGCATCCCAGGCGAGGGCCGCGGCCTGCTTTGTGCGCACGCGCTGCTCGGCATAAGCTTTCTTCGCCGCCTCGCCGCGTTTGTCGATCGCAGCTTTGCGATCAGTGGGGGTTGCCGCCTTCACCGCCTCGACCAGCGCAGGCAAGGTCGCTTCGGCGTCCGCAGGCATCGATACGTCGACGGACTGGAACCGCTGGAAATCCTGGTAATTCGCCTTGGTCAGAAGTTCGGAGGAGCTGATGCTGATCAGCTTGGTTTCGGGCTTGATCCTGCTCGTATTGATGCCGATGCCGCGTTCACCATTGTCGATCCAGGCATTCACCGTGCCCCAGAAGTCGGTCACCTCCAGGCCGATGATGACATCGCCATTGTTCACGGCGGTAGGCGGGCGGCCGAGATAGTGGGTCTTGGGGAAGTTCATTCGACTGCCCTGATCGACTACCTGCGCCTGCAGCAACTCGGCCAATTCGACCAGGAGTCGAATGCCATTCTCACCTCGGGCAGCGCGATCCACGACGATCACCGGGTTCTGCGCGTTGGCAAGCAGCCGCGCCGCCTCTTTCACGGCGCCCGAATCGCCCTGCGGCGGCGAGCTCGGAACGTAACGCGGGATATAGAGTTTCTCGCCATGGTCGCGCATGGCCTCTTGCTGCAAGCCAGCATCGAGCGAGATGGCGACCGGACCGTAGGGCGGCGTCATCGCGATCTTGTATGCGCGCACGAAGGATTGCGCGAAATGCTGGAGCGAAACAGGCGTGTCGTCCCACTTGGTGAAGTCGCGCACCAACGCGTTGATGTCCTGCGCGGAATGGATGGTCGGCACGCCCGGCGGCCGATGTGCGGCGTCGAGATCGTTGCCGCCGACGATGATCACGGGCACGCGGTCGCACCACGCGTTGTAGACGGCCATCGTCGCGTGCTGCAGCCCGACCGTCCCGTGGCAGAACGTCATCAGCGGCTTGCCGGCGGCCTTGAAGTAGCCATGCGCCATGCCGACCCCGGATTCCTCATGCGTGCAAGTGAGGAACTCCGGCATCTTGTTGCCGCCGTAATTGATCAAGGATTCATGAATGCCCCGGTAACTGGAAGCGCAGTTCGACGGCGCATATTTGATATCGAGCGTCTTGATAACGTCGACCATGAAATCGGAGCCGGGAGTGCCGCCGATGCGCGATGTCGACAATTCGTTCGGGGTTCCGCTTTCCGCCGCCGCCACATGCGCCGTGGGCGGCAGCGCGGAGGGCCGTCTGGGCGCAGCGCTCGCAGAGGCCGTGGTCGCAGCTTGCGCCGGCGGCACCGCGGACGCCGCACCTGCCACTGCCACTCCCGCCAGGAACTTGCGCCGGCTCACCGGCAGATGTTTTTTCGCCATAACGTTTCTCCCTCAATCGTCGGCCGCGGTGGCGTGCGGTCTATGTCGGCTGACGCGAACGCTTGCGTGAATACTATCCTCGCGGCGGCACGGGGCAAAGCCTTGGGCGCCGTATAGACGGCGTTAACAGCCTGCAAGAAACGTCGTTCCGGAGCGCAAGCATGGGTTGCATCCGACTTAACGATAACGATCCCGCAGAGCCCCGAGAAGGCGCTAGCGTGCTTCGAGCGAGAATGCACGGAGCCTCGTTCTCTATGCGTCATAGTCGGCCGGCAGCGCTGGCTTATTGCGGATCAGGTCGGCCGCCTTCTCGGCAATCATCAGCACGCAAGCATTGATGTGCGCCGAGATGAGATCGGGCATGACGGAGGCGTCGACGACGCGCAGGTGCTCGATCCCACGCACCCGCAGCTGCGGGTCGGTGACCGTGTTGGGTCCCATTCCCATGGCACAGGTGCCGCAGGGATGATGCGCGGTGATCGCAGTATTCCTGATCCAGGCGTCGATCTCAGCATCGCTCTTGACCTTGTCGCCGGGCGCGGTCTCGGCGCCGCGATAGGGCATCATCGGCTTCTGATAGGCGACATCGCGGGCGCGCTTGAACCCTTCGCGCAGGCGGGGGAGGTCGTCCGGCGCGGAGAAGAACTTGTAGACGATGCGCGGCGGCTCGCGCGGATCGGCCGAGCGCAGCAGGATTTCGCCGCGGCTGTCGGGATGCAAGAGCGTGGGGCGGATGCCGTAGCCGTCGAGATAGGCCGCGCGGATGAGTGGAAACCACAAATGCGGCGCCGCCGGCGCGCCGCGGAACATGAACTCGATGTCCGGCACCGCAAACTCCGGCCGCGTCTTGACGAAGGCGTGCAAGCCGCCGGGCACCACCGTACCGGGGCCGGTGCCGAAGAGGTAGGCACGGATCATGCTGACCGCCATACGGTCGAACCGCATCTGCTTGATGAACGTGCTTTCGTCCAAGCGCCGGAAGAAGACGATGACCGCGAGGTGATCCTGCAGGTTCTTGCCGACCGGCAAATCGATCACCGGCTCGATGCCCATTTCGCGCAGATGCGCGGCCGGACCGATTCCTGACAGCATGAGCAGCGGTGGCGTGTTGAACGCGCCAGCCGAGAGGATCACCTCCCGCTCGGCTTCGGCCCTCACCAGGCGGCCACCTTTGCGGTATTCGACACCGCTCGCGCGGGTCCCTCGCATCAGCACGCGGGTCGCATGCGCCCGTGTCGCAACCTCGAGATTTGGTCGCTTGCGCGCCGGCCTGAGATAGGCGCTTGCGGCCGAGGAGCGGTATCCGTCGCGGATGGTGTATTGGCCGCGGCCAAAACCTTCCTGCTGCTTGCCGTTATAGTCGTCGGTCACGGGGAAGCCGGCCGCGAGCGCCGCTTGGATCCACGCGTCGTAGAGCGGGTCGGCCGTTCTGGCGAATTCCGTGCCGACCGGCCCCGCGCCGCCGCGCCAACGATCCTCGCTGGCTTCCCACCGCTCGCAGCGCTTGAAGTAGGGCAGCACGTCGGCATAGGACCAGCCGCGCGCGCCTTTCTGCGCCCAGCGGTCATAGTCGCCGCGATGGCCGCGCGTATAGGCCATCACATTGATCGAGGACGATCCGCCCAGCACTTTGCCGCGCATGGCTTCGATCCGGCGGCCGTTCATGTTCGGCTCGGGCTCGGTGGAATAGCCCCAGTTGAACATGTCGTATTCGTGCATCTTGCCCATACCGAGCGGGACATGGATGAGCGGATTGAGGTCGCGGCCGCCAGCTTCGATCAAGAGCACGCGCCCGGCGCCGTCCTCGCTCAGGCGATTGGCCAGCACGCAGCCGGCCGAGCCGCCGCCGACGATCACATAGTCGTAGCCTTTGCTCACGCCCATGCGTGCCGCTCGTTTATGAGACGATTCATCCGCGGCCAAATCACATGTCGAGCGTGCTGGCGGCGAACAATTCCTCGAGCTTCACCTGCCGAACGCTCAACCCCTGCTCGTGCACGTATTGGGCGATGGTTTCGAGCACGGCGCGGGATGCCTTGAAGCCGTAAGCCAGCGGATCGTTGTCCGCCAGCGTGCGGTTGACGCTCTCGTCGAGCAATCCCGTTTCGAAATACCATTGCAGGTGGGATTGGCCGCAGCGCGCGATTTCCTCCTTCGCCCCCACGAACGCGGAATAAAGATTGAGCGCGATCCAGGGATGGCGCTCGAGCAGCGAGCGGCGCACCACGACGGTATGGTTGATCGGAAACAAGCCGGTCTTGGCGTAGAAGCGCCGGCCTTCGGCCGCGGGATCGGGGAAGAGGTGACGCGTCACCCCCGACACATCGACCGTACTGCGATCGATCAGATTGGGATGGACGAGATAAAGCAGCGCCCCGTCGAGCTCGCCGCGCAGCAGCATGTCGCCGATATTCGTGCTGGGGGGGATGTGGTGCAGCCGCACGCCCGGCGGCGGGTTAAAGCCCGTCGCTCCGCCGTGACTTTTCTCCGGATTGCGTTCCATGAACCATTCGATGTCGCGGGCATGCACGCCGAATTCGTCCTGCAGCACGCCGCGCGACCAGATCGCCCAGGTCTGCTGATATTCCGGCACGCCGATGCGCTTGCCGCGCAAGTCCGCCGGCGCCGCAATGCCGGAATCCCTGCGCACGATGACGCTGGTATGGAAGAACTTGCGCATGGTGAAGACCGGGATCGCCACCCAGCGGGTATCGCCGCGCGACGTCGCGATGATGAGCGAGGACATCGACATTTCCGATACGTCGAATTCGGCGAAGCGCAGCTGCCGCCAGAACATCTCGGAGGGATGCACGACCGTGACGACCGGCTTGATTCCTTGCGGAACGACGCGGCCTTCGATCAACGGCCGCGTGCGCTCGTTGTCCGACAGGGCGATGCTCAGCTCAAGCAGGGACGTAGTCATGCGTGGACGACAGTAGGGTGGGCAAAATCGCTTTGCGTACCGTCGCCGCACGGGCAAAGGCGCGGTGCGATTTTGGCCACGCGTAATGGTACGGAGCGCGCCTTTGCCCACCCTACGCCCGGCGGCGCGATGCTCCTCGGCATGAGGCCGGTCGCGAGCATGAAGCCGATCTCAGGCTGCCGGCGGGACGCTGACATAAACGCGGTTGTCACGCACCTTCACGTCGACGGGACGCAAGCGATATTTCGGGTCGCCGCAGTGGCGGCCGGTCTCAATGTCGAATTCCCAGCCGTGCCAAGGACAGACGATGTTGCGCTTCTTGGAGAAACGAAGTCCGCGGGTGGTCTGATCCGGCGCGAGCTCTTCCTCGACGCGCGGGATCACCTTGCCCTGGCAGACCGGCCCGCCGTCGTGGGGGCAATGATTCTCGTATGCCACGAGGCGGTCGCCTTGGCGAAAAATGCCGAACTCGAAGCTATCGACCCGCAGCACGCGGTAGCCACCCTCCGCGAACTCGCTGAGCTCGCCCACCATGATCTCGTTCATCGCTTCACCCGAATCTAGTAAATCATTCGCGCTCGCCGCGGCGGTACCACATTTGCAGATCGAAGAAGTTGAGATCGGCCGCGCGCATGATCGCGCAGATCGCCGTCACCGCCTCGGTCGCGTTCACCGGCTGCTCGCCGAATGGCGCAAGCTCTCGCGCGCGGTCTTCCGACTTGGCGGCATAGAGCCGCACGGCCGCGGAGAGCACGCGCTGCAGCGCTTCATCCGGCACGGCATCCGGCCTGCCGTTCTTGAGCGCATCCTCGACCGATGCGCAGAACGCCGCACCGGATTCGCTACCGGCATCCGTGGCCGCGGATGAACTCATACGAACCCCACGCAGTCGCTTGGCCCGGCCATCATTCGGCCGGCACGGCGACGCGCTGCGGCGAGGCCTTCACGCCCGACTTCGCCGCCGGCACTTCGAGCCCGAACAGCCGCGCGGCGTTGAGCCCAAGAATGTTGCGCTTGGCGTCCTCTTTGAGGAACGGCAGCTTGATGATCGAGCTCGGCGCGTCGAAATCCCAATGCGGCCAGTCCGAAGCGTAGAGCAGTTGCGTGTCGGCGCTGATCGCCTCGAAGGTGGCTTGGGTGAGCTTCATGTTGCTGCGCTCGAGCGGCTGGCTGGTGAAGTACATCTCCTGAATGTACTCGCTCGGCTTGCGCTTGAGCAGCGGGCACTCCGAGGTGCGCATCATGTATTCGGAGTCGAGCCGCTGCATGACGAAAGGAACCCAAGCAAGCCCGCTCTCGATCCAGATCACCTTGAGCTTGGGAAACCGCTCGGGCAGGCCGTTGAGCACCCAGTTGGTCATGTGGATCATGTTGAAGTGCACGAACGAGAGCGAGTGCATGCCGATGAAGCGGTTGAGCTGCTGGAACGACGGATCGGCCCAGCTGAAGCCCGCATGGAAGCCGAGCGGCTTGCCCGTCTCCTGCAGCGCCGCGTAAAGCCGCATATAGGAATTGTGCCAAACCGGCTTGTGGCGCGTGGAGGTGACGGAGAAGCCGACCACGCCGGGCGCGTCGGCGAAACGCTCGACCGTCTCCACGCAGGCGTCGGGATCGTTGAACGGTAGATAGAGCAGCGCCTTCTGGCGCTTGTCCTGGGGCAGGATCTCCTCGATCAACCAGCGGTTATACGCATTGCCGAGCGCCACTTCGGCATCGGTCTGCGGGTGCATGCCGAGCGAGAGCATCGGGGTTGGAAACACCACCATGTAATCGATGCCGAGCGCGTCCATGGCGCGTTGGGTGAGCTGCACTTGGCGGTGCAGTCCGGGCGGCGTCGCCTCGGCGAGCTTCTGCTGGTGCATGATGCGGCCGGCCACGTCCTGGTAGAGCGGCCCGTTGGCGTTCAACAAGCCGGGAAACGGGCCGCGGTCGCGGAACGCCTCGGCGATGTAACGCAGAACCTCGTTATCGATGCGGTCAGTGACTTCCGACCAGAACGCAGTCTCGTTGACGTGGGCATCGACGTCGACGATGAGCCAGTCCTTCAGCTTCTCCTTGGTCGGCGCGGCTTTGGCCAGATAGTCGCGGGTGTCGGTACGCGTGGAAATCTTCTCGAGCTCGGTAATCCGAGGCGCGGTTTCGCGGATATTCATGTTTCCACCCTGCGTTGATCGATTCGGGTAATTCCGGTCGATCGGTTCCCGTGTTCAGCGGCGAGTTTATGGCGCCAACCCGCGCGGCGCAACGTCGTTCCGGCGTTCTTGGCACAAGAGGAGTCCACGTCCGGCTGTTTTCGACCGCAGTGCACATCTCGCGTTTTGTCCTGTCGTTTAAAGGTGGTTGCTGGATTCATGGGCATAGCGCGGGCGGGATCGGCGTGCTTTAAGCCCAATCGCGAGGAGTGAGCCCCATGTCTGCGAGTTCTTTATGGGCGGGCGAGCGCGCCGCAACGACTGCCGGCGCGATGGCATTGATGATCGCAATCGCTGCGCCCTTGCCATCGGCGCGAGCACAGCAGTCCTCCGAGAACCCGCCCGCCGCATGGCGGGTCGAGTGCACGGGTGACGGCAAGACGCTCGACTGCCGCGCCGTGCAGCAGGTCTTCCACCGCGAGACGCGGCAGTTGCTCGTATCCGTGGCGGTGCGTCCGGCGGCGGACGGCAAGAGCGGCGCCATGCTGATGACGCTGCCCCTCGGCCTCAATCTCACCGAGCCGGTATTGGTCAAGGTCGACAACGGCACTCCCGAGCGGCAGGCGATCCAGACCTGCACAAATGTCGGGTGCTTCGTCGCGATGACGGTCTCCGACAAGCTCATTGCCGCCATGCGAACCGGTGGCGAACTCAAAATCACCGTGCAGGACGCCAACAAGAAACTGATCGACCTGACCCTGCCGCTGCTCGGCTTCGGCCTCGCTTTCGACAAAGCCAAATAACGCAGTCAGGAGCTCTCCAATGTGGATGCTGGTTTCACCCTTCCTCATCGCGCTTGCGCTCGGCTCCGCGACTCTCGCGAGCGCGCAATCGCAGGCAAGATTGAGCGTAGCGGTCGAGGGCGTGCGCAACGACAGCGGCTCGGTCCGCTGCGGCCTTTATTCTTCGGCCGACGGCTTCCGCGAGCCGGGGCGAGAAATGCGCGGGGCAGTCGCGCCGATCAAAAACGGCCACGCCACCTGCATGTTCAGCGGAGTGCCGGCGGGCACTTATGCGGTCGCCGTTTTCCATGCCGAGCACAACGAGACGCAGATGGAGACGGGTCTCTTCGGCAAGCCCAAGCAGGGCTACGGCTTTTCGAACAACCCCTCTTCCACCTTCGGGCCGCCGGGCTTCAACAGCGCCGCTTTCACCTACAATGGCGGCACGCTCCAGCTTCCGGTGCAGTTGACCTACTGAGATGCGTGTCGGCGAGGGTCGAACCGCCCACGGATGGCTTTTCGGCTTCCTATGCGAGGGCGAAAGGCGCCAAAACCGTTTCGCGGTGTGACCTTATTGAAACATCTGGAAAAATTGCCAAAGGCCGGCGGTTGACAGCCTGCTGCGACGATTGCCTCGGCGTATGCCCCGGACGTAAAGTTTTGACGTCCGTTGGTCGAGAGGTCGAGGAGCATGCTCGCCAGCGCGCGCGTCATCGCGGCGGCTTTGGCGATGGCGAGCGTTTCATTCGCCGCCGTCGCACAGGCCGTTCCGCCAGGTGCCGGCGAGCGCAACGACAATTTCGGCTCCGGCCTTATCGACCCGCTGCAGGCGCTGCAACTCGCCGATCCGAGAACCGCGACCACGACGCCGCCTCCCCCAATGCGCCCGATCCGGCAGCGGTAGGGCGTCATCGGTCGATGTCGAACCACAGACGGATATCGAGCCCATGACCATTGATCTGCACGGTTACCGCCCCTCTGAAATCGTGTGGAACGGCACGCTCGCAAGGATAGTGCAACAAGCATGGGAAATGGGTGAAACACAGCTTCGGCTGATCCACGGCCACGGCCGGATGCGGGGCATCTCACCGGGTTTTGTTAAAACCAATACAGGAGTTTTCGGGCTGCAAATCCGCCGTGCATTGCGACATCACCGTGGGCTGAGGAAATGGATCAAGTATACGACGCTAAATTGCAGCGACTGGGGTGCCACCAGCATCAAGTTGAAAAGGAATTCGGCGCCCACTCGAACCCAATTTGACGCGGATGTTTTTCCGAACCGTGCTTACCGGCGGTAAGGGCCAACGCCTGCGCACTTCCTAACAATTCGGCCTTATCCGACAATCCGGTTAGGCTCCCAGCGGGAGAGGGAGTGCACCGATTTCGCGACATCAACTTTCGATAGAGCTTGAATGTTGCTGCAGCCTCACTGACGCCCGTTAGGCTGGAAGTAGACATCCACCTTCATGCCGACTGCGAGCGGGTCCGGCTGCGCCAAATCGACCAGCACTTCGACCACGTCAACGTCGGTGACGTTGCGTTGCCCCCGCGCGTTGTTGATGCGTGCCGGCTCGACGATGGGGGCGATGAAGGAGACCTTTCCCGCAAACTCGCGTCCGCGAAAGGCATCGGCGCGGATGACGGCCGGCTGGCCGATCTTGATCTCGCCGAGATCGCGCTCGTCCAGTTCTGCGCGCACGCGCAGCGCGGAGACGTCGCCGATGACCAGCAACGGCTGTGCGTTGGAGGGGGCGGCGAGCTCCCCCGGCTTGGCGTTGACCTGCAGCACCGTCCCGGCGATGGGTGCGCGGATCATCAATCGTTCGATTTCCGCCGCAGCGCCCGCCGCTTCGGCGCGGGCAACGTTGACTTGGCCCTCGGCAAAGGTCGGCAGCGGCGTGCTGGGATCGGCTTCGATGCGGCGCAGCTCGGCTTTCCGCTGCTGCTGGCGCTCGCGCGCCCGTGCCAGGCCTGAGCGCGCCATCTCGATCGGGGTGTTCGACGCCGCGCCGGCGCGCCTGTCGACCACGGCTTTATCAAGGGCAGCCTGGGCCTCCATCACAGCTTTGTCGGCATCGGCGACCGCGTCCTCGCCGCGCCGCCGCGCGACAGCCTTATCGACATTCGCCGCCACGACTTCGCCCCGCCGCGGCGTGGCCGGCCGCGAGGGTCTCGCGGCCGAGGCCGCCGGCGCGCTCTCGTCGTTGCGCGCGCGCAGCCGAAAAGCGACTTGCGCCTCGGCTGCGGCAAGCCGCGCCCGGGCTTCAGTGTCCACTAGCCGGACCAGCGGCTCGCCCGCGAAGACCTTGTCATCGACCTTGATCAATACCTGGGCGATCACGCCCATGACCGGCGCCGCGATCTTGATCGTTCCCGAAGCAGGCTCGACCCGGCCCGGTGCCACCGTTTGCCAGCGCTTGCCATCCGCCGCTTCGGGCCGCCCCGCGCGCGCGCCTTCCTGCTCGCCGGTTCTCGCGGCAAGCACCGCCAGCGCCAACGCAACGGCGACGGCGCCGAGGACGGCCGATTTAGTTTTCCATCCGGTCAGGTTTGTCGGCGCGATCATGGGCGGCGCACTCGCCATGGTCTTTCTTGAGCGCGGCATCGCCGCGCTCTTCGCGAATGATGCATCCGTCCTCGATGTGAACTACGCGATCAGCAAAGCACAATATACGCGGGTCGTGCGCGACGACCAACACCCCGCGCGAGGAATCCTTGGCGATCTCGGCCAAGAGGGTCATGATTGCGTTGCCGTTCTCGCCATCCAGCGAAGCCGTGGGCTCGTCCGCGAGAACCGCCGACGGCTCTCCCACGATCGCCCGCGCAATGGCGACGCGCTGTTGCTCGCCGCCGCTGAGCTCGAGCGGAAATGCGTTGACCTTGCCCGCCAGGCCGACCATCGCCAAGGCGTCTTTGGACTTGGCGATGGCGCGGGCGGAGTTGTCCCCGCGTACGTCGAGCGCCAAACGCACGTTGTCGGTGGCCGTCAAGGTTGGGAACAGATGATAGGACTGGAAGATGAAGCCCACGTGCTCGCGCCGGAGTTTCGCCAGCTCCTCGGGCCCAGCACCTTCCGTCGAACGGCCCCTCATGCGGACGGTGCCGCGCGTCGGCGTGAGCATGCATCCGAGGATCGAGAGAAGCGTAGTCTTGCCGCTGCCGGAGGGGCCCATCAGCAGCGTCAATTCGCCGCCCCGGAGCGCCAAGCTGATACCCTTGAGAGCTTGCACCTGCGCCGCCCCCTTTCCCAGCCACTTCACGATATCGACGGCCTGGACGACGGGCTCGATCATCGCGTGAACACCATCACAGGATCGATGCGCGTCACCTGCACGATCGCGGCGACCGCCGAGATGACGCACATCAGAAGCGTCAGCAGGAACAGCACCAAAGTGAGTGCGGGCGTCATCACGATGGGCAACGCGGTATCCGCGGTCGCGGCGACCACGACCAATCCCACGCCGGCAGCGAGACAGAATCCGATCACCGCACTGATCAGCGCCTGGCAGACGATGACCTTGTGGATATAGAGCCGCGAGGAGCCGATGGCACGCAGCGTCGCGAACTCGTTGATGTGATCCTTGGTGCTGGAATAGAGCGTCTGTGCGACGATGACAGTACCCACGACCATCCCGAGCAACGCGCCCGCGAACAGCGCGAAGCCGGCGCCGGTGCCGAACAGCCAGAAGGAGCGGCTGCGGTCGCGAAAGTCGGCGGTCGTGAGGACATCGACGTCGGAGAGATTCGCCGTGAGGCGACGGCGCACGCTCTCCACGTCGGCGCCAGGAGAGACGCGCACCAGAAAATACGTGACTTTATTCGCTGGCGTTGCGGTAAAGGCGCGCCCGCGATCGAGCGTCGTAAAGACGTAAGGCGTTGTGGTGAATGAGCGGATGCCGTTCGTGACCGCCCGCACCTCCACCTTCTGGCCGCGAATCTCCGCGTTTGCCCCGATCCCGTGGATGCCGAGCCGGTCGAAGTAGGACCGGTCGACCGCAACCGCGCCGGGGATGGCCAGCGCCTCGAGGCTGCCTTCGACCAAATTCCAGGGCAGCAATCCCCCCTCTCTCAGGTCCGACGCGACGATGAAGACCGGGAAGGTTCCGCCCGCGGGTATCCGCCAGTCGGCATAGCCGATGACGACCGGAGCGGCTTGCGCCACGCCCTCAATCGAGAGCGCTTGAAATCGCGTGCGCTCGTCGAGTGTCGAGGGATCCTCGAAGCACTTCGTTCCAGGCGGCATGATCCATAAATCGGCGGATGCGTGATCGATCATCGTGGTGACGATTCGCCCGAACCCCAAATAGAGTCCCAGCTGGATGGTCACGAGCACCACGGAAAAGACGATGCCGATGACGGTCGCGATGAAACGCAGCCGGTCGTGCAATAAGTTGCGGGATGCGAGTCGGTAAATCAGCGACATGGGGAAGTAGTGCCTGGGCTTGCCTAGCAATCTACCACTCTCTCCGCATTCGCCGCGAGGCGCGCGGTGGAGTTCATGACCTGCGGCCCAGCGCCGCGACAAGCAAAAGCGGTGGAATCGCTGTCAGACGCGAGATTTTTCCGGACCATGGCGGGTATTGCGACAGAATCGCGTCTCTCTGCGTGGCGCAAGCGAACGCGCTGCCGTGGCGCGCCCTGAAATGGGCATATTGTTGCGCGATGGCGGTCTAAGCCTCACAGGGGGGATTGCGCCTTGAAAACGCGGATTTCGATATTGCTCATCGCGGGCGTGGTGGCGTTCACGAGCGCTGCCCTTCCCGGCAAAGCCGCAGAGCCGACTATTGCCGGGCTATGGGAGAAGAAGGACGAGGCCGGCAAGTCGGTCGGATGGTTCATCTTCGTGGAGCGCAACGGCGTCGTTGAGGGAGCATTTGCGAAGCTGTTTGCGCGTCCCGGCGATAGTCCTCATCCGACCTGCGACCGATGCACCGACGACCGCAGAAATGCACCGCTGCTCGGCCTCTCCTTCATCCGAGATATGCGGCGCAACGGGCTGCGCTATGAGAACGGCAATATCCTCGATCCGCGCGATGGGACCATCTACCGCGCGATGATGACACTGAGCGCGGACGGCCAGGTGCTGACCGTACGCGGCTATCTCGGCATTCCGCTGCTCGGCATGGACGAGGTGTGGAAGCGCTTGCCGGACAGCGCCATGGCGCAGCTCGATCGCTCGGTCGTCGCCAAGTATCTGCCCGGCCGGGCGCCGGCGGCATCCGCGCGTCCGACTCCCGCCGCCGCTGCGAAGGGCAGCAGCGCCGCCGCAAACTGATCTCGGTCTGCGCTTAAGTACACGGTCGTGCGGGGCGCCGCAAAGCGGCGAACCTGAAATCCATGATCAAGCCGTTATGGATTCCAGGCTTCTTCGCTGCGCGCGGGCCCGGAATGACAACGGAACGATTCCCACAACTCAATTGGAATCCGTGGAATCCGCGCTGAGGCGCTTTGTCTCCCGCGCAGCGCGGATCGCCTGCCACACGCGCTGCGGCGTGGCGGGCGGGTCCATGTGCTCGATGCCGAGCCCCGAGAGCGCGTCGATGACGGCATTCAGGAGCACGGCCGAGCTCGGCGTGATGCCGGCCTCGCCGCCGCCCTTGACGCGCAGCGCGTTGCCCTTGGTCGGATCTTCCGTCAGCGCGACCTCGAGATGCGGAAAGTGATCTGCGCGCGGGACAGCATAGTCGAGAAAGCTTGCGGAGATGAGCTGGCCCGATCCGGGCTCGTAGACGGCTGCCTCCAGCATCGCTTGGCCCACGCCTTGCGCCACCCCGCCATGCACCTGGCCATGCAGAATGAGCGGGTTGATCGGCTGTCCGCCGTCGTCGATCGAGGTGTAGCGGCGGATTTCGATGGCGCCGGTTTGCGGATCGACCTCGGCCTCACAGACGGCGGCTCCAGTCGGATAGGCGGGAATCCGCCCGGTAAAGCTCGCTTCCGCCGCGAGCGGACCGCGCAGATCGTCGGGCAGCGAGGCGAGCTCGTCAGCGGCGCGCGCAATATCGAACAGGCTCAGCCGGCGATTGCTGTTCGGCGCCACGAACAGGCCGTCCGCGAAGGAAATGTCGCCTGCGGCGACCTCGAGCACGACCGCGGCGATGCGGCGAGCCTTTTCGATCACCGCCCGCGACGTCTCGACCATCAGCGATCCGGCGAGCCGCATGGAACGGTCGGAGTGAGTCCCGCCGCCGGAAGCAAGCGCCGCGCTGTCACCGCTGATGAATTCGATCGCCTGTGGGTCGATGCCGAGCTGATCCGCCACGACCTGCCTGAAACTCGTCTCGTGGCCCTGCCCACTCGACTGGGTCCCGACGACGAGCGCGACATGGCCCGCGGGCGAGACCTTGATGGCGACACGCTCGTGCGGCATGCCGACCGGCGTCTCGACGTAATTGGCTACACCGATTCCTAGCAGCCGGCCTCGCTTCTTCGCCTCCTTGCGACGCGCCGGAAAGCCGTCCCAGTCGGCAGCTTCAAGCGCGCGGGCGAGATTGCCGGCAAAATCGCCGCTGTCGTAAGTGAGCCCGGTTGCCGTGCGGTGGGGCAGGTTCTCGTGCCGGATCAGATTGCGCCGGCGTAGCTCTACCCGGTTGATGTTCAAGCGACTTGCAGCGATGTCGATGAGCCGCTCCATGACCGTGGTAGCTTCGGGCCGTCCGGCGCCGCGAAACGGCGCCGTCGGCACGGTGTTGGTCATCACGCCGCGCAGGCGCACCCATGCGGTCGGAACGTCATAGACCGTCGGGGCAACGCGATAACCGTTGCTGAGTGGAACGTATGAGACGGTGTGCGCTCCGGTATTGGCGGTGAGCTCGAGCGCCAGCGCGAGCATGCGGCCGCGGCGATTGAAAGCGAGCTGCGCGCGAGTGACGACGTCGCGCGCGGTATAGTCGGTGAGGAACGCTTCGCCGCGCTCGCCCGTCCATTTCACCGGACGACCGAGACGGCGTGCCGCCCACACCACTGCGACCTGCTCGGGATAAATATTGAATCGCGAGCCGAACGCGCCGCCCACATCGGGACAGAGCACGTGCACGTGATCTTGCGGCACTTTGAGGCAGCCGGCCAGCGCGTGTCGCAGGCGATGCGCGCCCTGGCATCCCGAGATCAACGTATATCGTGCTGCCGTCGCCTCGTAGCTGCCGATCGCCGCACGCGGCTCCATAAACGCGCTGCAAGTACGCTGATTGCGGATCGTCGCGTGGACGACGAGGTGCGCGGAGGTCATGACGGCCTCGACGGCGGCGCGGTCGCCGAAAGCGCAATCGAGTGCGACGTTGCCGGGCGCCTGCGGCCAGATGCTGGGCGCGTCGTCCGCGAGCGCTTCCATGACGTCGGTTACCGCCGGCAGGACTTGGTACTCGACCGCGACCGCCTCGGCAGCATCGCGCGCGGCGGCAAGCGTTTCGGCAACCACCATTGCGACCGCCTCGCCGACAAAGCGCACGCAATCGTTAGCAAGCGGCAAGTGCAGCAGGTCGAGGACCTCGCGCTCCGGCGTGGGCTGGAAGCTCGGCATCGTCACGTCGTGGGCGTCGGCCGGATTGGGAAGATGCGCCATACCGATATGGCCGTCGGCGAGATAATCCTCTCCGACGAGCGCGGCGATCACGCCTGGACGGCGGCGCGCCGCCGACGTGTCGATCGACACGATACGGGCATGCGCGTGCGGAGCGCGCACGAATACGGCGTAGGTCTGATCCGGCAGCGAGACGTCGTCGGTGTAATTGCCGCTCCCGCGGACAAAGCGCAGATCCTCGAACCGCGGCAAGGGGCGCCCGATGAAGGAACCGGCGTGAGCCGAAGCTTTGGTCAGCATTGCACGATCGCCCTGCTGCAGCAGTCCATCTGTTCTGCGATCGACCCTATCCAAGCGTGCATGCCGTTGCCAATCGGCCGCGGCGGCCATTTGTGGTCGGCCGAACACTTTCCGCTATAATCCACTGCGCCGCCGCGTGACGGACACGAGGCCGAGGGTTCAGCAAATCACATGAGCGCGTTCATCCGCGCCAAGGGAGAAACTGCATGAGGCTTCGGCGCACTCTGTTCGCCTCTTTCGCCATCGTTGCCACCGCCCTCGCGGCCAATGCGCAGGAGGTCACGGTTAAAGTCGGCACGGTGCGCTCGATTTCCACCGCCACCATTCTGTGGGGCGTGGAAAAGGGCTACTTCAAGGAGCATGGCATCAAGGTTGTCACCGAAAACCTCGACACCGCCGCCAACTCGATCGCGCTTTTGGCGCAGAACCAGCTGCAGCTCGTAGAGGGAGGGATTTCCGCCGGCTATTTCAACGCGCTGGAAAAGAATTTGCCGGTCACGATGGTGCTCGATCGCGTCTCGAGCCCGCTCGGCCACAACCTGATGCTGCGCCCCGACCTCAAAGGCCAGATCACCCGGTTGCGGCAGCTCAAGGGTAAGACCATCGCCACCAACGGCCAGGGCGCGGTGTCGACCTATGAGGTCGGCAAGCTCCTCGAGAGCGACGGGCTCACTCTCGACGACGTCGAGATCAAGGTCATTCCCTTCACACAATACGCCGTCGCCTTCAACAACAGAGCGATCGACGCTGCAATCACGATTCCGCCATTCACCGCGCAGCTGCTCGACGGCGGGCATGCCGTGAACTTCAAGGACCCCGACGACGTGGTAAAGCCGTATCCACTCACCATCGCCGTGAGCATGATCAACACCGATTTCGCCAGCGCCAATCAGGACCTCATGCGCAACTACTACCTCGCCTATCTGCGCGCCATCCGCGATTATTGCCAGGCCTATCACGGCGGCTCGGTCCGCGCCGCCTTCATCGAGCTCGCAATCCGCAGCGGCACCGAAACTCGCCCCGAATTGCTGCACAAATATCCCTGGCCGGCCCGCAGCCCCAACGGCGAAATCAATATCGCGAGCATGCTCGACATGCAGGCCTGGTTCCACAGGAGCAAGATGAGCAATGCCGAGTTTCCGGCCGATCGGGTGGTGGACAAAAGCTACGTCGACTACGCGCTGCGCAAGCTTCACCCATTCGTGCTCGAGAATAAGGAGAGCACGCTCGCCGGCTGCCGCTGACGCAACACGCCCCGCGGGAGAGACAACGAATGCCCGGCGAGCGGCGCGGCGCGGCAATCGACATCGCAGGCTTGCGCAAGGTTTACCTGAGCGGCTCCGCGCGCGTCCTTGCGCTCGACGACATCGACCTGCGCATTGCGCCGGGCGAATTCGTCTGCATCGTCGGTCCCTCGGGCTGCGGCAAGTCGACCCTGCTGCGCATCCTCGCCGGTCTTACGCCGCCGAGCGGTGGCACGATTAGAGTCGACGCACCGGGCTGGGCGGTCGAGAACGCCATGGTGTTCCAGGAGAGCGGCCTGTTTCCCTGGATGAGCGTCGAGGCCAATGTCAGATTCGGCCTCATGACGCGCGGCGTTCCCGCTGGCGAAGCGGCCGCACGGGTCGAGGCCGCGCTGAAGCTCGTCGGGCTCACCAAGTTCCGCCGGCACTATCCGCACCAGCTCTCGGGCGGGATGCGGCAAAGAAGCGCGATTGCCCGCGCCTTCGTGACCGACCCGGGCATGCTGCTGATGGACGAGCCGTTTGCCGCGCTCGATGCCCAGAACCGCACCATCCTTCAGGCCGAGCTGCTGCGCATCTGGGAGCAGACCCGCAAAACCGTGATCTACGTCACCCATTCGATCGAGGAAGCGTTGTTGCTCGGCGATCGCACCGTGGTGATGACCGCCCAGCCCGGCCGCATCAAGCAGATCGTGGACGTGCCCTTTGCGCGGCCGCGAGATCCCATGACCTTGTCGGCCTCGCCGGAGTTTGGACGCCTCAAGCTCGACATCTGGCGGGTGTTGGAGGACGAGGTCACACGCGCGCGCCGCGACGAGGAGAAATGAACCGTAGGATGGCTTGAGCGTAAGCGAAACCCATGGTCTCTCGTCAACGCTGGGTCGATGGGTTTCGCGCGCAAAGTGCGCGCTCAACGCATCCTCAGGGATTGGAAAGAGGAGCCCTCATGACGATCGAGATGTCCAGCAAGACGCGCGAGCGATTCCTTTATCTGATCTCGCCAATCGCTTTTCTCGTGATCTGGCAAATCCTGCTGATGGCCGGGATCGGCGACCGCCGCTTCGTGCCTGCGCCCAGCGATATCGCGCAGCGTTTCATCACGCTCGCGGGAACCGGCGAGCTCGAATGGCACGTGGGCGTGACCCTCTATCGCGTCTTTCTCGGCTATATCATCGGCGCGGTGCCGGCGGTGGCGATCGGGCTGCTCATGGCCATGTTCAAGCCGGTGCGCATCGCCGTCGATCCGCTGATCGCCGCGCTGTTTCCGATCCCCAAGATCGCCCTGATGCCGCTTCTGCTGCTCGCGTTCGGATTCGGCGACGCCTCGAAAGTCGCCCTCGTCGCCATCGCCGTGTTCTTCCCCGTGGTCGTGAACACTTATGTCGGGGGCGCGAATATCGAGCGGATCTACTGGGACGTGGCGAAGAATTACGGCGCGAGCCAGACCGTGATATTCAGCCGCATCGTATTCTTCGGCGCGTTGCCGACGATTTTCGCCGGGCTTCGCATTGCGCTCGCAGTCTCGTTCATCGTTCTGGTCGCGTCAGAATTCGTCGCCACCAAGAGCGGGATTGGCTACCTGATCTGGAATTCGTGGGAGCTGCTCCAGGTGGACGTGATGTTCGTGGGCATCGTGACCATCGGCATCCTCGGGCTGATCACATCGGTGCTGTTCCAGGAAATCGAGCGCAAAGCCGTGCCGTGGAAGACGGAGTGAGTTCGACGGCCCTGTCGGGTGGGCAAAGGCGCGGCACGGGGCTCGAACCCGCCGCCGTGCCTACACGTGTCCATACCGCGTGGGCAAAATCGCCCACAGTCTCGGTTACTGCCTCGCGACACGGCATGCGATTTTGCTCACCCTACAACCCCTCCAGCGGATAGCGCGAGAAGTCGTAGCCTTCCTTGACGACGACTTCGAGCAAAAACGGCGCGCCGCCTTCGGTGACACGCACGGCGTCCTTGATTGCCGGCGCGATATCGCCGGGCTTCTCGATCCGCATCGCGGCGACGTTGAGGCCCTCGGCCACTTTCGCGTAGTTGCCGCCGACGGTCAGCGCGCCGTATTTCTTGGTCGATACTTGGAGCACGTCGCGCTCGGCGGCCATCACGCCGTTGTTGAAGACGATGGTGAGAATCGCGATGCGATTGCGCGCCGCGGTCTCGATGTCCATGCCGGTCATGCCGATCGACGCGTCTCCCATGATGTTGACGCAAAGCTTCTCCGGCGCGGCGAGCTTTGCCCCCATGGTGATGCCCAGCCCGTAGCCGAGCTGAGTCGACTTGCCCCAACCCATGTAGGAGCCGGGCGCGCTCGTCTCCCAGAACGGGATGAGCTGTTCACGCGGCCCGCCGGAATCATGAGTGATGATGACGTTGTCGCGGTCAACGCTGCGCATGAGATCGCGGATCACACGGTACTGGTTGATCGGCATTTCCTCGGAATTGAGCTGCTTGTCCCATTCCGCGAGCCAGGCTTTCTTGGCGGCGGCCACGTCCTCCTTGAGGGAGGCGAGCGCGTTGGCTCCGCCTGCGCCCTTTTGCCGGCCGACCTCAGCGATGAAGGCGTCGAGCACGAGCGCGGCATCGCCAATCACCGCATGGTCGACGCGGTATTCCTTGTTGATATCCGAGGCGTCGTTGGTCGAATGAATGATCGTCTTACCCGGCGGTACGCCAGGGCCGAACGGGGTGCGAGTGAGGCTCGATCCAATCGCCAGCACGAGGTCGGCTTTGGCCATGAAGTCGGTCACCATTTTCGGCCGCGAGCGCGTCGACGCGCCGAGCGCGAGCGGATGGGTTTCGGCAATGGCGCTCTTGCCCGGATTGGTGGTGAGGACCGGCGCCGGAATGAGCTCGGCCAAGGCTGTGAGACGGTCGCTTGCTTCGGCATAGAGCACGCCCTGCCCCGCCAACAGCAACGGAGCCTTCGCCTTGAGCAGCATGCGCACCACCGTCTTGACCGCGTCGGGATCGGGAGCTGCGCGCTGCACCGGCACGGGCCAGTAGTCGAGCTCGCCCGCGTACTTTGCCTCCCACACCTCGGCGGGAATCTCGATGAGCGCCGGGCCGCCC
>DATNNX010000251.1:0-2395 GCA_035601615.1 Xanthobacteraceae bacterium | reverse complement strand
GCGAGCGTGGTCAAGGAACTGGTGGAGAACGCCATCGACGCCGGCGCCAGCCGGATCGACATTTTCAGCGATGGCGGCGGGCGGCGGCGGATCGGCGTCACCGATGATGGCGACGGCATGACATCAGGCGATCTCGCGCTCGCGGTCGATCGCCATGCCACCTCCAAGCTCGACGACGAGGATCTCTTGCGGATTCGCACGCTGGGCTTTCGCGGCGAGGCGCTGCCCTCGATCGGCGCGGTGGCGAAACTCGGCATCACCGCGCGCCACCTCAGCGAGCCGCACGCCTGGTCGCTGTCGGTCGAAGCCGGCGTGAAGTCGGCGATCATGCCGGCGGCACTCTCGCAAGGTACCCGCGTTGAAGTCAGCGACCTCTTTTATGCGACGCCGGCGCGCCTGAAATTTCTCAAGACCGATCGCACCGAGGCCGAAGCAATCCGCGAGGTGGTGCGCCGGCTCGCAATGGCGCGGCCTGACATCGCCTTCACGCTGGCCGGCGAGGAGCGCGCGCCCGTCACCTGGGCCGCGGCGCTGCCTGGCGCGAGCGGCCGGCTGACGCGGCTTGGCGATATTTTGGGGGCGGATTTTCGCGGCAGCGCCATTGAGGTGGGCGCCGAGCGCGAAGGTGTGATCGTCGAAGGATTTGCTGCCGCGCCGTCGCTGACCCGTGCCAATGCGCTTGGCCAATATCTGTTCGTCAACGGCCGGCCGGTGCGCGACAAGCTTATTCTCGGCGCGGTGCGCGCGGCCTATTCCGATTATCTGCCACGCGACCGTCATCCGGTGGTGGCGCTGTTCGTGATTCTCGGTGCGCAAGGCGTCGATGCCAATGTGCATCCCGCCAAGACCGAAGTGCGGTTTCGCAATGCGGGTCTGGTCCGCGCGCTGATCGTGCACGCGCTGAAAGACGGGCTTGCCCGCGAGGGCAAGCGCACCGCGGCCAACAGCGACGGCGCCGCCATCGCCTCGTTCCGTCCCTCATTCGCGCCGCGCGCCAACTGGGACTGGCGGCGCTCGCCGGCCTATCCGGCCGGCCCGCTGCCGGCCTTCGAGGGCTCGGCGGCGACGGCCTTTGCCGAACCCGGCCAAGCCGCGTTCGACGTCGGCGCGCCGACCGCGGACGTACGTTTTCAGGAGACCCCACCAGCCGATCTGCTCGACCGCCCGCTTGGGGCGGCGCGGACGCAGATCCACGAGACCTATATCGTGTCGCAGACCCGGGACGGCCTCATTGTCGTGGACCAGCACGCCGCGCATGAGCGCATCGTCTATGAAAGGTTGAAAGCGTCGCTGGCGCGCAATGGCGTGCAGCGGCAGATTCTCCTGATTCCGGAGATCGTCGAACTCGACGAGGCGATGGTGGAAAAACTCGTCGCGCGTACCGAGGAACTCGCGTCATTCGGGCTCGCGATCGAATCTTTCGGCCCCGGCGCGGTCGCGGTGCGCGAGACGCCGTCGCTGCTCGGCAAGACCAATGCCGCCGCTTTGCTGCGCGATCTCGCCGAGCACATGGCCGAATGGGACGAGGCGCTGCCTTTGGAGCGGCGCTTGATGCATGTCGCGGCCACTATGGCCTGCCACGGCTCGGTGCGCGCCGGCCGCCGCCTCAAGCCGGAGGAGATGAACGCGCTGCTGCGCGAAATGGAAGACACGCCGAATTCCGGCCAGTGCAACCACGGCCGCCCGACCTACGTGGAATTGAAGCTCGCCGATATCGAGAAGCTGTTCGGGCGGAGATAACGCCCTAGCCTTGCGCCGATTTATTGGGCTGGTCTGGCTCGCGCATAGGTGGTCGATACGACAGCACGCTCTTGGCAGTTTCGCCTTGATATGTCAGGTTTCGATCGGTTGTTCAGCCTCAATTATCGATTTTTATTTTTTGAGGAGATTTCCGATGCTCGGCCTGATGATGAAGACGCCGCTACTGCTTTCCTCAATTCTGACCCATGCAGCGCGCTCGTTTCCGGATGTCGAAATCTTCTCACGATCGCCGGACAAACCGGATCATCGCACCAATTACGCGGGATTGCTCAAACGCAGTTCGCAGCTGGCGAACGCCCTGATCGCGCTGGGCATCAAACCGGGCGATCGCGTCGCCACGCTGGCGTGGAACGGCTACCGCCATCTTGAGCTTTATTACGGGATTTCGGGCATGGGCGCGGTTTGTCATACCGTGAACCCCCGCCTGTTCGTCGATCAGATCGTCTACATCATCAATCACGCCGAAGATCGCTTTATCTTCTTCGATTCCACGTTCGTCGACCTGGTGAAACAACTGATGCCGCAGTGCCCTGCTGTTGAGAGCTGGATCTACCTTGGAGATACGGCCGAAGCGCGAAGCGTCGAAATTAGCGGGCTGATGGCCTACGAACCTTTGATGGCAGGACAATCCGAC
>DATNNX010000250.1:0-3021 GCA_035601615.1 Xanthobacteraceae bacterium | reverse complement strand
GGATGCCGACGAGAAGGCCTGGGCCGACGCTGAAAAGACCAACACCGCCGCGGCATATACGGCGTATCTGCAGAACTTCGGCGCCGGCGCGCACGTATCGGAGGCGAGCCAACGCATCGTCGCGCTCAACGAGGCGGCCCGCAAGGCGGCGGACGAAAAGGCCTGGGCGGACGCCGAGAAGGCCGGCACCGCCGCGGCCTATACGGCATATATTCAAAATTTCGGCGGCGGCGCGCATGTGGCGGCGGCGCGCCAGCGCGTCAGCGAGCTCAGTCGCAAGGAGGCCGACGACAAGGCCTGGGCCGACGCGGTGCGCACTGGTACCGCCGCGGCACTCACCGCGTATACTCAGAACTTCAGCTCCGGCGCGCACGTGGCCGAGGCGCGCCAGCGGCTTGCTGCGCTCGATGAGCAAGCACGCAAGGAGGCCGATGAGAAGGCCTGGGCCGACGCCGAGAAGGCCGGCACCGCCGCGGCATTCACTGGCTATGTTCAGAAGTTCGGCTCCGGCGCGCACGTTGCCGAGGCGCGCCAGCGCGCCGCCGCGCTCGAGACGCAAGGGCGCAAAGAGGTGCCTGCCATCGATGTTCAGAAAACGTGTAAGGCTGCCGCCGGTGTGATGGTCAGCCTGATGGGCGGGACCACCACCGAGCAGGACGTCAATGCGTGCCTCGACTCCGAGCAAAAGGCGCGCGATCAGATCGTCAAGGACCGGGCGACGTATTCCTCCGCCGACAAAGCGCTGTGCATGCGAGCGGATGTTTATCTCCCGAGCTATGTGGAATGGCTCACCTGCCTCGAGATGGAACGGGATGTGAGAAAGATGGAGCGAGACGATCAGTTCGGGTCGGGTCCCTACACGCTGCCCAAGGTGAGCCCGGCCATCAACCCAGCCGCGACACGCCAATCACAACGAGGACGCGAGCCAGCATCTTCGCGCCGGAAGGGTTCGGGTCTCGCAATTTATTAGGTACAGGGCCATTTTGTTCTCTCGCGCGTCGGCCGCGCGCATAATGTGTCGAAAAGATTTTAGCCGCCCGCCGTAAGCCAGACAGCGTGCTCCCGTCGGGTCGCGGGTATTATCTCACCCGCCGGTCGTTCCGTCGAACGGACGGATGCCGTAGTCAAACGGCGCTGTCCCACGGCAACGCTTCGGTAATTTGGCGCGTCAACCATTCTGGCCGTTGGGTTTTGGGTCACGGCAAACCACAGCAGCTGCCGCCGTCGATGGCCAAGGACAAGAAACGCATAGAGTTGTTGAAAGGCAATTGTCCCAAGGGAGAGTCAATGATGAAGCGCTCTCTAACCGGTATCGCCAGCGTGGGCATCTTGGCTGTGACCGTTGGGGTGGAGACGGCGAATGCACAGTCCTATCGTCGCTACGGCCCTGCTCGAACCTATACCTCGCAAGGCTACACCCCCCAAAGCAGCGGCTCTGTTCGCCGCCAGGGCGTTCCGCGCACTGTTCCGTTTTCCGACCCGAACAGTCCGGAAGCCACAGGCGGTGGTAGTCTTGGCTACAATCGAGTCGTCCCGCACTGGTGAGAAACCGCAGTATTGACCACAGCAATCGCGGGGGAGACATTGGTGCGTGCGACGAACTCGGTTTGCGCCCCACGTCTGCAGCGTACGGGTGTACGCTTGATGGCGGTTACGAGGGCCGCAATGTTTTCATGGAGGAAGCTATGACACGGCTAGCGCTGGCAGTCGTATTGGCTGCGCTTTCAATCAGTTCGGCAGTGGCGCAAGCGCCGGCAACATGCGAGAGCAAGGCGATCGGAAAAGACGGCAAATCGCTCGCGGGAGCGGCGAAGAACAGCTTCATGGCCAAATGCAAGCGCGAGGCATGCGAGCCCAAGGCGGTTGGATCGGACGGCAAGGCACTCAAGGGCGCCGCCAAAAATAGTTTTATGGCGAAATGTCAGAGGGAGCAGGCCTGAACCTGGCTGCTCTTTATCACTTCGCTTCGAGCTGTTTGACGAGCGCAGCGAGATGTGGAGGGACAGTCGCCTCAAGCGTGTCGTATTGGTCCCTGAGCGATCGCCCAATTGCGGCGAGCCCAACGTATCTGTCGAGGGCGGGATTCACGTTAGTTGGAACGGCACAGGGAACGATACGGCGACGTATCCAATAGTCGATTCGATCAGCTGCACGCATGAGTATCTTGCCCCTTGAGGAAGGGCCATCATTGACCATCGGGCGTTAATGAATGACACGCGATTTCGTTTCAATTTTCCCTTTTCGATCTGGGAAGCTGGTGAACGCATGACCGATAAAGCAGACACTTAGCGACGGTTGGTTGTGACGCATCAATTTGGTCGCTGTTGGAGGCACAGCGAACATGAATGGACGTGTCGCGTCGGCCAATTCGGTCGCGTCTGACCCAATAAGAGAAGTCGACGAGTGTTCTGAACCTTGTGGTTCCCACGGGATGCATTTCGTACTCGCCTCCGAGCTCGAACTGATCGCTCGGAAGGGGTAAGGAAAGTCATCATGCTGGAGCACCTCAATCCCACTCCACAAAAACCGAGCCGAGTGGTCGTGCTCGGCGCCTACGGCTTCGTCGGCGGCACCTGTGCGCGCCTACTGGTGGCGCGCGGCGTTCCGGTGCTTCCGCTCGACAAGGACGACATCGACCTGATGGCGTCTGGAGCGGCCGAGCAATTGCAGACGCGGCTCGCGCCCGACGACGCGATCCTCGTCGTCTCCGCGCGCGCGCCCTGCAAGGACACCGGCATGATGGTCGACAACATCCGTATCATGCATGCGGTCTGCACGGCGCTTGAGCGCTCGAGCGTCAACCACGTCGTCTATTTCAGCTCGGACGCGGTCTACAGCGACGCGCCTGTCCCGCTGACCGAAGAATCGCGGACCGAGCCTGGCTCCATGCACGGCACCATGCACCTCGCGCGCGAGCTGATGCTCAAGGCCACCGTCAAGGCGCCACTCGCGGTGGTGCGTTCGACCTTGATCTACGGCGAGGGGGATCCGCACAACGGCTACGGGCCCAACCGCTTCCGC
>DATNNX010000249.1:0-3231 GCA_035601615.1 Xanthobacteraceae bacterium | reverse complement strand
GGCCAGGCGTATTGGACATTGGCCGGCAGGATGGTCGTTCCGCGCTTTTCCAGCGTGGCGGCGGCGACATCGACGTCGAAAAGGCTCAACTCCGGGCCGACGCTGGCATAAAAGGCGGTCTTTGCCGTCACGTGTTGACTCCGCGCGCGTTTGGAGTTGCAACCGTCTTGGTGAAGAATGCGCTCGTAGCGGGGCGGTTGATCACAGCATTGACTCACGTCAATCGAGTATACGAGGTTTCCGGCCGCCGAATTTACATGACTGTTCGCGGGATGATCGAGGTTTTCCATGCGTCTTAAGGACAAAGTCGCCATCGTGGTGGGCGCAGGCCAGTCGCCGGGCGAGGGCATGGGCAATGGTCGCGCGACCGTGCTTCGTTTCGTTGAAGAGGGGGCCAAGGTGCTCGCCGTCGACAATGTTCTTGCCTCCGCCGAGGAAACGGTTGCGATGGCGCGGCAATCCGGCGCCGCCGCTGGGGATTGCATCGCGTTCGAGGCGGACGTGGCCAAAGAGACGACGCTCGCGGCTATGGCGGAGGCCACGCGACGGCGGTGGGGCCGCGTCGACGTGCTGCACTACAATGTGGGCGTGAGCATTGCCGGGGGCGACGCGCCGCTGACCGAAATCAGCGAGGCGGCGTTCGACCGCATCATGACCATCAACCTGCGCGGCGCCATCATGGCTTGCAAGCATGTGTTGCCCGTGATGCGCGCCCAACGCTCGGGCGTGATCATCACTATCTCGTCGGTCGCCGCGTGGGAGCAGTATCCCAATGTGGTTTACAAGGCGAGTAAGGCGGGAATGATCGCTTTCACCCAGCAGATTGCCATCCAGAATGCGGAATTCGGCATACGCGCCAACGTCATCCTGCCGGGCCTCATGGATACGCCGATGGCGGTGGACACCCGCGCGCGCGCCAGCGGAAAAAGCCGCGCCGAGGTCGCAGCCGCCCGCGACAAGCGCGTGCCGCTGCGCCACAAGATGGGCACGGCTTGGGACGTGGCGAACGCCGCGCTCTTTCTCGCGTCCGACGAGGCGAATTTCATTACCGGCGTCGCGCTCCCGGTCGATGGCGGCGCCTTGGTCTACATCAACTGAGCGGCCGCTGCAATTGGAGCGCGCGCAGGGTCGCCGCTCGTGCCCTCTCCGCCTCGGAGTGAGGCAAGCGCACCGAACTTGGCCCTCTTCACAACTCTCCGCTCATTCCCGCGCAAGCGGGAATCCAGGGACACACCCTGCGGCTGCTGGGTCCCCGCTTGCGCGGGGACGAGCGGACATTGCTATTTATCCGTGCGCAGATAGCCACGCCAGAAATTCCGCTCTTTCGCTCTCATCCATCCAACCCTCCCTGCGGTGGAAGACATTGCGACATCGTTCCTTCACGATATGTGTGTGACGCGATAGCGCCCATCTTTTGGCACCACGATTAGGGCGCATTCCGCGGTCATAAGCGCGCTCGGCCACGGAACATTTGCCTGCAGGCGAGGAGCCTCGTATCCAGTGCCGACCGCCGATGCCGCAATCGCCAGACCTGCGCTTGCGCGCGCTGCAGCCTTGGGCGTGCTTGGGGTCTTCGCATTGTCGGCCGGGGCGTTCTTGTCGGCGTGCTCCTCCCCCGGCGACAGCAGGCTCACGGTCTTTGCCGATCCCGGCCAATACGACTTTTACAGCTGCGATCAGATCGTAGGGCAGCAAAAATACTGGCAGACGCGCGAGCTGGAATTGAAACAGCTGATGGACAAGGCCGAGCAGAGCGCGGGCGGCGCCTTCGTCAACGCGATTGCCTATCAGGCCGAGTACGTCTCGGCCAAAGAACAGCAGCAGGTGCTCGCGACGACCGCCCGCGCCAAGAATTGCGCGACGCCGGAGACCTGGCGCAGCAATTCCAGCATCAGGTGAGGGGCGCGCTCACGGCTGATCCGAGGCCGATGTCCGCAGTGCCGCCGATAACGTCCGAGTTTCGACAGCGAGGGGAATTGGCGCGCTTCCGACGCGCTTGACCCAAAAGGGTCGATAGGCTGACACGCGCCCGGCGCTGTCTGCCATTCGCCCCGCAGACTGACACGCGTTCGGCGCTGCGTGCTATCCTCTCCGCAGACCCAGTCCCTCGCTGTGATAACCAGCGCTCGGGCGAGTCCGGCGACGGAGGTACCTTTGTCTCGCAAAGGGGCGAAGAGCCGAACGCGAGGTCGCAAGCTTCGTTTGATCGGAACGAACGCGCGCCTTGGTGGAGCTCGCCAGACCCGCGCCGATCTCGAACAGCAGCTCAAAGCATGCAGACGGGAGATCGCCGACGCGCGCGAGCGTTTAGTCGAGGCGCTGAAGCAGCAATCTGCCACCTCCGAGGTGCTGCGCATCATCTCGGACTCGCCGAGCGAGATTCAGTCGGTGCTGGACGCGGTAGCCGAAAATGCCGCTCGCCTGTGCGACGCGAACAATGCGGTGATGTTCCGCTTGGAGGGCAAGCTTCTTCGGCTGGTAGCTTCGTACGGGAGGCTTCCGAAGATTAGCCATGCCCGCGAGGCAGTACCTGCAAACCGAGACACAGTGATTGGACGAGCCACATGCGATCGTCGGACGATTCATGTTCATGATCTCGCCGCGGAGGACAGCGAGTACCCGGTGGGCAGCAAGGACGCCAAACGCGAGGGCCATCGCACCACGCTTGCGACGCCATTGCTGCGCGAGGGTACCCCCATTGGAGTAATCCTAATACGGCGGATGGAGGTTCGGCCGTTCTACGACAAACAGATCGCGCTGCTCGAGACCTTCGCCAGCGAGGCGGTGATCGCGATCGAAAACGTGCGCCTGTTTGAAGCCGAGAAGCAACGCACGCTGGCGCTTGCGCACGCCAACCGCGTCAGCACCATGGGGCACCTCGCGGCCTCGATTGCCCACGAAGTCAATCAACCGATCGCCGCGATCGTCGCCTCGGCCCAAGCCGCCTTGCGTTGGGTTGGCGCGCAGCCGCCCGACATGGGTGAACTCCGGCAGGCTCTCGGGAGTATCATCGAGGACGGCAATCGAGCGAGCGACGTCGTCGGACGGATCCGCGGCCTCATTAACAAGGTGCCCCCACGCCGCGACCCCTTGGACATGAACCAAACGATCTTGGACGCCACCACCCTGACCCGGAAAGAGCTGAAGTCATCGCATCGCGTTGCAAATCCACCTGGCGCAAGAGCCGCCGGTGGTGCAGGGGGATCGCATCCAACTGCAACAGGTGCTGTT